>JABHIC010000253.1 GCA_018671205.1 Gammaproteobacteria bacterium | reverse complement strand
GGAAATGCGATCAAATTTACCGCAGGGGGAGAGGTTGTGGTGACGGTGACCCATATCTCACTCGACGAGTCTGGGGAGACGCTCCGGGTTGAGGTGCAAGATACCGGTATTGGTATACTCTCCTCGCAGAAAAAAGCCATATTTGGTGATTTTGTTCAGGCCGATGAGTCGACCACACGACGTTACGGGGGGACCGGTCTGGGGCTCGCTATTACTCGTAAACTGATTCGGGCGATGGGGGGGGATATTGAGCTGCAGAGTGAGGTGGGAGTCGGTAGCACCTTCTCCTTTGAACTGCTGTTTGAGGTCGCCTCAGAAGCGGATGTCGAGGCCCACTCTCCACGGATTGAGCCGGGGGAGGTGGTGAAGGGGCGGCATTTTCTGGTGGTCGATGATGTGGTCACCAATCAGTTGGTTGCCCGCATGATGCTGGAGCAGAGTGGGGGGAGTGTTGATCTCGCCAGTAATGGGATAGAGGCGCTGGAACAGGTGGTAAACAGTGGTGGCTACGATGCCATTCTGATGGATATTCATATGCCTGTGATGGATGGGATGGAGGCCACCCGCCGGATTCGGGAGAAAGGGATCAGTGTGCCCGTGGTGATGTTGACGGCATCGGTTGAAGAGGTGGTACGGGAGGCGTGTATTGCGGCAGGGGCCAATGCGGTGTTGCATAAGCCGGTTCAGCTGGAACAGCTGAATGAGGTGATGAGCATGCTGCTTGAAGAGAAGGAAATTGACACCAATGGGTAAGTTGAGTAGGCTGAGATCGCTTGAGTTTATGGCTCTGATCAAGGTAAAAATAATAGGGGAGAGGGGACGATGAAGGAAAACCTACCAGTTACAGATAAGATCTACACGGTCAGAGAGGATCATGTTCTTAACTCAAAAACAGACCTGAGAGGCATCATTGTGGATGCCAGTAAAGACTTTGTGGAGGTGAGTGGCTTTTCCAGTGAGGAGCTGATCTACTCCTCACACAATATTAACCGCCATCCGGATGTCCCTTCGCTGGTGTTTAAGGATCTCTGGATGACTATTCAGAGCGGGAAGTGCTGGAATCAGGTGGTAAAAAATCGCCGTAAAAATGGTGATGCCTACTATGTGGTGGCCAATGTGGCCCCCTATTACAATAGCAAACAGCAGCATGTGGGGTATCTCTCTGTTCGCACGCCCGCCTCGGAGGAGCAGATTCAGGCGATTGGTCCGGTCTATAAAAAGATCGAGTCCGGTGAGCTGGTGATCCGTGAGGGGGTTGTAATGAGCCGCGGGAGTGCGTTGCTGCAGGATATTAATCCGATGAGCAGGATGGGTATCAGTGGCAAGCTCGGAGGTATCTTTTTGGCCACGATGCTGGCTGTTTTGGGGATGCTGGCATGGGTTCGTGTTCTACCCGATGAGAGTCCTCTATTGTGGCTCCCTTCCATTTTTGTGGTGGCTGGCACAATCGGGGTCTGGATAATCTCCAGACAACAGATTATTGAACCGCTACAGATTATCAAAGAGACCATTCGCTGCGCAACCAAGAACCACCGTCTCAGTTCACGCATAAAACTGAACCGTCAGGATGAGTTTGGCGAGATTGCAAACGCCTACAATGAGATGATGCAGGTGATGCAATCGAGCATTAGTGAGACCAATGATGTTACCAAGATGACCGCAGCGGGCCATTTTGATCGCCGCATCACCATTGAGATGGGGGGGGATTTTAGTATTCTTAAAGAGACTGTCAACCGAACCATTCATAACAACTTCAGATCGATCAACTCTCTCTACAAGGTGCTGATCGGGTTGGCTGAGGGGAACTTCTCGTCAGACTTTAAGCTGGCTGCTGAGGGAGACTTTGAGGTGATGCTCACTACCGCCAAAGAGGCGATTGATAAGCTCGCATTTGCTCATTCCGAGATCAATGAGGTGGTGCAGCAGATGGCTCAGGGAGATTTTAGTGGTCGTATCTCCGTCTCTCTACAGGGGGAGTTTTCCAAGCTGAGAGATAATATTAACCGTAGTTTGAAGCAGCTGGAGGATGGTGTGAACAATATCACCGAAACGGCTAATCTACAGGCGGAGGGTAAGCTCTATGCCCGTATCGAGGGAGAGTACCAGGGGCAGTTGGCGGTACTGCAGGCGACCCTGAATGCCTCCACGGAGGAGATCAGTAAGATCGTCGCTGAGGTTCAGAGCAGCTCAACAACACTCTCCAAACATGCCACTCGGCTTTCGGAGGGTAGCAGTCGACTGGCCGACCTGACCCAGCAGCAGGCGGCCTCAGTGGAGCAGACCGTTGCCAGTATGGAGACAATGGCGTCGAGTGTGGATCACAGTACCGGACATTCGGGAGAGGCTGCCGAACTGGCGAGTGAGGCGACCAGCAAGACCGTGGTGGGTAGCAAAATCATGGTCCGTGCCACCACATCAATGGAGCAGATCTCCTCTGCATCGGATCAGATCGGAGAAATTATTTCGGTGATTGATAGTATTGCCTTCCAGACCAATCTGCTGGCGCTGAATGCGGCGGTAGAGGCGGCCCGGGCTGGTGAACAGGGGCGAGGCTTTGCGGTTGTTGCCGGTGAGGTTCGTGCCCTGGCCCAGCGCAGTGCGGATGCAGCCAAGCAGATCAAGGAGCTGATTGAGCGTACCCTGGAGCTGGTCAAGGTAGGGGCGGCTGAGGTAGGGCAACTGGGGGATTCTCTGGGTGATATTCAGGGGGCTGTGGATAAGGTCAACCTGATCGTCTCTGAGATTAGTGACAACAGTCGTGAGCAGAAACAGGGGATTACCCAGGTGAATCAGGCAATGCAGATGATTGACTCGGCAACTCAGAGCAATGCACAGCAGGTTGAGGATAGTGCAGCGGATAGCAGTGCACTGGATGAGCAGTCACAGCGGCTAAGTCAGTTGATGTCACGTTTTCACCTGCAGGGCTGAGGAGAGTTGAATGGGTAGCGCGATGTTGTCGGTAACCCAGCAGATGGATGCCATTGAGCAGAATAACCGTTGCCTGGCGATTGATGATGAGCAGGGTGTGCTGGACTATTACAGTGAGGTTTTTCGCCCCACTACTTCTGGTTCTGAGGTCATCTGGCAATCACTGCTTGAGGTTGTCGGGGATGAGCCAGAGCAGGAGCTGGATCAGACACCACAGTTTTCCATTAGTGTCGCCCTCAGTGGTGAGGCGGGGGTTCAGCTCGCGGAGCAGGCACTGGCGGATCATCTCCCATTAACGGTTGCTCTTATTGATATGCGTATGCCGGGAGGGTTGGATGGGCTGGAAACAGCACAACAGCTACGCCTGCTCGACCCCAGAATTATGCTGGTAATTGTTACGGCCTACTCAGATTATAAGCTGGAGGAGATTCAAAGCAGGCTGCTGAGTAATGTGCTTTACCTCAATAAACCGCTCACCAGTGATGAGGTACTACAGACGGTACGTATGCTCAATCAGAGCTGGAAGGAGCGAGAGAAGACTAAGATTCTGAAAATGCAGATGGTAAGTCATGCAAAGATGGCAGGGTTGGGTACGATGGCGGTGAGAATTGGCCACGAGATCAACCAACCACTCTCCTATATCAACGGAATCTTTCAGCTTCTGAAGATGGAGTTACAGAGTGGGGGAGAGGTGGATTTGACTCAATTGGCGGAGGAGGTAGATCTGGCTCTGGAGCAGACGGTTCGGATCAAGGAGATTATCACTAGTTTGCGGGTCTTTGCCCACCCGGACAGGAGTAAACGATATGCCGTTGATTTGGCAGATGCAGTGGAGCATGTGCAGCGCCTGTTCACGGGACAACTAAAGAAAGGGGGGGTCTCTTTTGATCTGGATATTCCCGAAAAACTTCCCCCAGTCCACTTTAACCCCTCTCAATTTCAACGAATACTGACCAATCTCATCAGTAATGCACTGGATGCGCTGGAGGAGCAGAGGAGAGGAGAGAAGGGAGAGCAAGCAGCTCCTAGGATCCACCTCGCCGCCTCGCAGTTACCAGAGGGTAAGGTTGAGATGATTTTTGAGGATAATGGTCCCGGGGTTGCAGAGGAGTTGATTGATCGGATGTTTGACCCTTTTGTAACCACCAAGGAGCCAGGCAAGGGAACAGGTCTCGGTCTCTCTGAAATTCATGGTATGC
>JABHIC010000252.1 GCA_018671205.1 Gammaproteobacteria bacterium | reverse complement strand
GACCATAGGAATGATCGGGCTCATCTTCGCCATTGAGGCAAAGCGGTTGAAGAGGTGATCGCCCTCTCCAAAAATGGTAGAGGGTCTGAAGCTGGTGACATTGAGATGGTGGCTTGACTGGTGGTGGGCAATGTTTTCCCCCTCCCCCTTGCTGCGCAGGTATTGGCTCATCGCATTGGCAGATCCAGCCTGAAGGGCCGACATATGGAGCAGTCGCTTGACCCCGATGCGGTTGCAGACCGATACGATTTTCTGTGGCAGCTCAATATGGGTCTTGCGCAACTGCTCTTGTGAGCCATTCAATATACCAACCAGGTTGATCACAACTTCACAGCCACTAAATAGAGAGTGTAGCGCCTCTTCGTTATGGATGTCGGCCTCAATCAGTGAGACATTGGGGTTGACCAGTAGGTGGCGGTTACGTTCCCGGTGGCGGGTAGCCACCCGAACCAAAAAGTTTTTTCTGGTCAGTGATTCAATCAGGTAGCGACCAAGGAAACCACTACCGCCCAGGATGCAGATCTGTTTACTCATCATAATGCGCAGAGTATACCTTTTTAGGGTACCTCAAAAAATAGTAATTTTTCTGTGGGTGCAAGAGAGCACCGTACAGAGAGCCGCCGCAACCACTGAAAAAGTACATTACTCTAGGTGGTGGATAGGTATGGTAAAGAAAACCTATAGCGAGATGGTGCTCTTCAGCTTCTTTAGCGCCCCCTGTTCCAGTTGCCGGATACGCTCTGCAGAGACCCCATACCGGGTGGCCAGTGACTGTAGCGTCTGCTTCTCTTCACAGAGCCAGCGCTGGGCAATGATATATTGGCTGCGTTCATCCAGCGTGGTAAGGGCACTGCGCATCTGCTCTGTACAACGTGCCCTCCAGTCTGCGCTTACCAGCACCTCTTCTGGTGTTGCCTCTGGTGCCTCCAGATAGGCGGCGGGAGAAAATGACTCCTCATCCTCACAGTTTGCAGGCGGGTCAAAAGAGGTATCCTGAGCGCTGAGGCGCTGCTCCATCTCTAACACGGTCTCCGGTTTGACGCCAAGCTCTCTGGCAACCGTTTCGACCTCTTTATGGTTAAACCACCCCAGCCGTTTTTTTGCACTGCGCAGGTTAAAGAAGAGTTTGCGCTGTGCCTTGGTGGTGGCCACCTTCACAATCGACCAGTTACGAATCACATATTCGTGAATCTCGGCCCGAATCCAGTGGACAGCAAATGAGACCAGACGCACCTTTCTCTCCGGGTCAAAGCGGCGTACCGCCTTCATCAGCCCCAGATTGCCCTCTTGCACCAGATCGGCCAGTGGTAGCCCATAACCAAGATAACCACGCGCGATATGAGCGACAAAACGGAGATTGGAAATCACCAGTTTACGTGCGGCCTCCAGATCCCCATCCTGATGAAAACGGATGGCCAGTGCCTGCTCCTCCTCTTCACTGAGGAGGGGAAATTTTCTCAGATCCTGAAGATAGGCATCAATGCTATTGGTTGCAACAACCGGTAGCTGATTTGACCTAGCTTGTAGTGCATAACTCATTAAAAATCCTTTTTTTGGTTCCAACAAACTGACGATATAAAACCTATTATAACGGTCGGGATTAGCAGTCGCAACTTTAGAGTGCTAATTTTGAGGTTGGTTCCAAACTCATGGAGTTATGAGAGCAGTGCCTTAACAAAATCCTCCGCATGGAACGGGCGCAGGTCATCGATCCCCTCTCCAATACCGATAAAGCGGATCGGCAGCCCCAACTGTTTAGAGATGGCGAAGATGACACCCCCTTTGGCGGTGCCATCCAGCTTGGTGAGGGTGATACCGGTAACCCCGACGGCCTGATGGAACTGCTCGGCCTGATGTACACCATTCTGGCCGGTACCGGCATCCAGGATCAGCATAATCTCATGGGGGATCGCATGGTCTAGCTTCTGCATCACCCGTTTCACCTTTTTCAGCTCCTCCATCAGGTTGGATTGGGTATGGAGTCGGCCAGCGGTGTCGGCAATCAGAATATCGGCCTTTTTGGCTCTGGCGGATTCGATTGCATCATAGATGACAGAGGCACTATCGGCCCCGGTCTGTTGGGCAACCACAGGAATATCATTATGCCTGCCCCATGCCTGGAGCTGCTCTACGGCAGCGGCTCGAAAGGTATCTCCCGCTGCCAGCATTACCGATTGCCCCTTCTGCTGGAACTGTTTTGCCAGCTTGCCAATGGTGGTGGTCTTACCGGCCCCATTGATACCTACCATCAGGATGACATAGGGAGATTCATCGCTGGGGTGTAGCGGGGCCTCACAGGGGGAGAGTAGCTCCACCATACCTTCTCGGAGGGCGCTCATTAGTGCCTCGGGGTCATCACTCTCTCTGCGTGAGAGACGGCCCGGTAACCCGGAGAGGATCTCCTCCGTGGCCTCAATACCGACATCGGCCATTAATAGGCGGGTCTCTAGCTCTTCGAGCAGCTCCTCATCTAAATCTTTCTTTCCAAGCAGTAAGTTAGCCATCCCATCACCCAGATGGGTACGGGTGCGGGAGAGCTTCTCCCGCAGTCGCCCAAATAGTCCGGGTCGCTTCTCTTTCGGGGGAGAGGTGTTGGTGGTGGGCTCACTATCTTCGGGCACGAGAGGTTGACCATGGGGTAACTTCCCGGGCTCCTGATCGGCATCTGTGTCCTGCTTTTTCTTTCCAAATCCAAACATTATCTCACTCCGTAACTCATAGAGTACTCTGTCAAAAAGAGGGGAAGTGTAACCAAAAAGTGGCGCTCGAACAGAGGGATTAGCGGGAAAACGGTATTCATCCCAGTAGGCGTGTTCTGTCATAGAGAGGGAACTAATCATCCCGGCTTCGGTCTTCTCGGTTACAATTTATCAATAATAAATCTAGAGAGAAGTGTAGATGAATAGCGTTATAGGAGCAGTAATGATAAACCGTATGGAGTGGCGGCAATGGCGTACCTTGCTGATAGCGATCTTTCTGGTCGGGCCGGTGAGTGCCGCTGAGGTTACAGAGGTGGTACTCAACAATGGGATGAAGGTGATTGTGAAAGAGGATCACCGTGCCCCAGTGGTGGTCTCACAGGTCTGGTATAAGGT
>JABHIC010000251.1 GCA_018671205.1 Gammaproteobacteria bacterium | reverse complement strand
CCGCAAGCTCTCGACGCACCTAGCAAAACAGAAAAAACTCTCATCACCAACAAGGTGACCACGATTTTTTCTGTTCCACTATGCACGCCAATATCTTACGAGGCTTTTTCGCGCCCAACCGAGGATTCTAGGATTAAGGTGCAGAGATAACGAGGCAGATACTTCCGCCTCTTTTTTTATAAATCAGTGAATCCATCTCTGAGAATGCCACGTATAACTAAGCAGAACATGAATGATCAAGTTCTACTATTACTGAATAATCACGACAGGAGTCTTAGATGAAACGAATTATAATTGCACTATCCTTGGTATCTGTATCGGCACTGGCTGGCGCCGCAGGTATGCCATTTGGTGGACAGGACAGCGTAGACGATGCCAAGGCCTTATGGCAGGCGATGACGAATGAGGGTCTGGTGGGGGATAATGCAGTTCACTCCCGCCCCTACAAGGGAGTTCCTCCTCATGGTATGGTATTGGATACTATTGAGAAAGATATTACTGTCAATGGCCATACCGGCCATGTCATCATCAAGAGAAATTATGGTGGTAAAGGGGTAGATGTTAACAAGGTTGCCAAAGATCCAAAGCCTTGGTTGAAGGCGGTTACCGTAATGTTCAAGCGTGAAAATGGGTATGATGCTGATAACCAGAACTGGTTCTGGGCGAAGTACAAGCCAAATGGTTCACTCCATAGCAACCCCAAGAAGATGTTGTTGGCGGGACGTGTTGCCAAAGGAAAGCCAGCCGGTTGTATCTCCTGCCATAGAGCAGCGCCTGGTGGTGACTACCTGTTTAACCAGTAAGCAGATCAGGTAGGCAGAGAAGGCTGTACCGTGGTTCACGGTGCAGCCTATTTTTTTATTCTGGATTTATTACTAGATTGATTAAGAGAGTGTTTATGAAGAGTGTAAAGGTAGCAAAAGGGGGGCATCGACTTCTACTGTGGGTTATTCTGGCCTGGCCATTTTCACTTTACAGCGCAGAGCAGGAGTCCTCCAGGTTTGTGCCAGTAGGGACGCCAGCGGATCTGCAGTATGCCGCACAGCTCTGGTCGGCAATGGTCGAGGAGAAGATTGAGGGAGAGGGGCGAAAAAGTAACCCCCCCTTTTTTGGTGGGGCACGGCCGCACGGTGAGATTCTGGAGTTGAGTGACCAAAACCTTAGGGTCGGTTCACATACCGGGTTTATTGTGGTCAAGCGTAATTATGGTCAAGCGGGTGTGGCAGATGTGCGTGGTCGGGTTACGGTAGAGCGTGTGACTCAGAATCGCGCTAAGTTTCTGGATTCCATCACCGTGATGTATCAGCGAGAGTCGGGATATGATGACCTCCATCAGAACTGGTTCTGGGCCAAATTCAGACCCGATGGCTCTCTTTTCAGGAAGAGGATAGAGGGGAGAGAGACGGCACTTGCGGGTCGCCTGCTCAAGGGGAAACAGAGAGAAGATAACGCGGGCTGTATCTATTGCCACAGTGCAGCCGGTGGTGGAGATTACATCTTTTATCCGGAAATCACTTCGCGCAGGAGCCATTGAGCCGTGCAACCGCAGTGTAGATGCGAGCAGATTTAACCATTAGAAAGAGGAGGGGGAGAGATGAAGGCATCTGATCTATTTGTAAAAGCGCTGGAGGCGGAGGGGGTGACCACCCTGTTTGGTATTCCGGGGGAGGAGAACCTCGATTTTCTCAACTCGCTCAAGGATTCATCCATCACCCTGGTACTGACCCGCCATGAACAGGGGGCCGGGTTTATGGCCGCAACCTTTGGCCGCTTGACAGGCAAGGCGGGTGTCTGTCTTGCAACACTGGGGCCGGGTGCAACCAATCTGGTTACCGCTGCCGCATATGCTCAGCTGGGGGGGATGCCGTTAGTGATGATTACCGGACAAAAACCGATCAAGGCGAGCAAACAGGGACAGTTCCAGATTGTCGACATCGTTAATATGATGGGGCCGCTGACTAAATATACCCGTCAAATCAGCAGTGTCCACAATATCCCGGCAAAAGTACGGGAGGCTTTTCGCAATGCCGAGGTAGAGCGCCCCGGAGCCACCCATCTGGAGTTACCAGAGGATATCGCGAGAGAGGAGAGTGACGCCGCTATTATTGAGAAGAGTGCGTTCGATATTCCTCATGCCAGCGAAAACTCGATAGTGGCTGCGGTAGAGATGATTGAGGCGGCAAAGCATCCACTGATCCTGATCGGGGCGGGTGCAAACAGACAACACTCCAGTGAGCGGTTGACCGCTCTGGTAGAGAAGACGGGCATCCCCTTTTTCAGTACCCAGATGGGCAAAGGGGTCATTGATGAACGCAATCCGCTTTTTCTCGGTAATGCGGCACTCTCCGCCAATGACTACCTTCACCGTGCTATTGAGGCGACAGACCTTATTATCAACATGGGCCATGATGTGGTGGAGAAGCCCCCGTTTTTTATGCAGCAAGATGGCTTCAAGGTGATTCATGTCAACTATATCACCGCCGAGGTTGATGCCGTTTACTACCCACAACAGGGGGTGATCGGAGACATTACCAACAGTGTTGAGAGGTTGAGCCAGCGGGTTACCCGGCAGCCGCATTGGGACTTCAGCCGCTTCATGACGGTCAAGAGACATCTGGATCAGCACCTGCTGGAAGGGGCAGACGATGGACGCTTTCCGCTCTACCCTCAGCGGCTGGTTGCCGATATTCGTCAGGTGATGCCGGACGATGGGGTGATTGCGCTGGATAATGGGGTCTATAAAATCTGGTTTGCCCGCAACTATCGAGCCTATCAATCCAACACCGTGTTGCTGGACAATGCATTGGCAACCATGGGTGCTGGCCTCCCCTCCGCAATGGCGGCGAAGATTGTCTATCCAGAACGCCGGGTTATGGCCATCTGTGGGGATGGTGGTTTTATGATGAACTCACAAGAGATGGAGACCGCAGTCCGGCTTCGGCTTAATCTGGTTGTTCTGGTGTTGAGAGATGACAGTTACGGGATGATTCAGTGGAAACAGAAGAACATGGGGTTTGACTCCTTTGGTCTGGATTATGGAAACCCTGATTTTGTCCGCTATGCCGAGAGTTATGGTGCCACGGGTCATCGACTCGCCGATGCTGAATCACTGATTGCACTGATCGAGCGCTGTTATGAACAGTCGGGCCTCCATCTGATTGAGATTCCGGTCGATTACTCAGACAATGACCGTATCCTCAATCGGGAGATCAGAGAGCGCAGTAAAAATATATAGGAATCCAGGATAATGAACCATTTTAAAACAATGATTGTGGGAGAGGCTCCGACCGCTGGTCAGATTGAGGTCACTGCCCCTTTCGACCAGTCCCCCATTGCGACCATTGAGACCTCGGATGAAGAGGCGGTAAACGTAGCGCTGGAGAGCGCCTATACCCTGTTTCGGGATCGCAGCCAGTGGCTCCCGATCCGTCAGCGTATTGCCATTCTGGAGAAGATGATTGCCCTGATGGGGGATCGTGCAGAGCTGCTGGCGATAGAGGCCGCCAGAGAGGGGGGGAAACCCCTCATCGATTCCAGGGTAGAGGTGGCCCGGGCGATAGATAGTCTGCGTATCTGTGTCGATTGTCTACGCACCGAGGGGGGAGAGACCATTCCGATGGGGATCAATGCGGCCTCTGAAGGGAAAATGGCCTTCACCACGCGAGAGCCAATCGGGGTTGTGGTTGCGGTAAGTGCCTTCAACCACCCGTTGAACCTGATCAGCCATCAGGTTGGACCGGCGATTGCGGCGGGTTGCCCGGTGATCGTAAAACCGGCGGAGAGTACGCCGCTCTCCTGTTTTCGCTTTGTTGAGATTGCACGCGAGGCCGGGCTTCCCGAGGCGTGGTGTCAGGCGGTGGTGCCGCTCAAGCGAGAGGTCTCAACGCAGTTAGTGAGCGACTCAAGAGTGGCATTCCTGAGCTTTATCGGCAGTGCGCGGGTCGGCTGGATGCTGCGTTCAAAACTGACAGCCGGGGCACGTTGTGCGTTGGAACATGGAGGGGCTGCGCCGGTGATCGTGGCAGAAGATGCTGATCTGGATGAGCTGATTCCAAAACTATTGAAAGGGGGCTTCTACCATGCTGGACAGGTCTGTGTTTCGGTACAGCGGGTATTTATCCACCACGCCATTGCCCGTGAGGTGGCATTGAGGCTTGCGGAGGGGGCTCGCTCTCTGGTGATCGGTGATCCCACCCAGGCAGAGACGGAAATTGGGCCGTTGATTCGTCCACAAGAGGTGGAGCGGGTTCAGCAGTGGGTCGATGAGGCCGTTACCGAAGGGGCCGAGCTACTGGCAGGGGGGAGAACACTCTCTCCCTCTACCTTTGAGTGTACGGTACTCTACTCCCCCTCCGCAGAGAGCAAGGTGAGCCGACAAGAGATTTTTGGTCCGGTCATCTGTCTCTACCCCTATGGGCAGATAGAGGATGCGGTCACTCAGGCCAACGCACTGCCCTATGCCTTCCAGGCGGCGCTCTTCTCAACCAATATTGATACCGCAACCTATGCTTATAAAAATCTGGATGCCTCAGCGGTGATGATCAATGACCATACCGCATTTCGGGTGGACTGGATGCCCTTTGCCGGACTACGTCAGTCGGGGTTGGGGGTTGGAGGGATTCCCTATACCCTCAGAGATATGCAGATTGAGAAGATGATGGTATTGAGTGTCTCATAACTTCCTTTGATGCAGGTTGTTCATGGTGCAATGAGTAGACTGCAGGATTCTTGAGTTTGAGGGTGGAGTTACCCTTGGAGAGTGTGGGACGCTACAGTCAGGTAGAGACGCTCTCCCTCTTGCTCGATTTGATAGGTAGGGGTGCAGCCCGCATCGGGGCCGGTGGCCTCACCACTCTGTAGATCGATCACCCAGTTATGGAGGGGACACGTGACCCGGTCTCCATGAACAATCCCCTGTGAGAGGGGCCCCTGACGGTGAGGGCAGGAGTCCCTGACCGCAAAAAAGGTGTCCTGTGAGGTACGAAAGATCGCAATATCTCCCTCATCACTCTTGACGATTCTGGAGCCCAGCATGGGGATCTCACTACGGGTTCCAATTTCGATTCTTTTCTGACTCATTACTCAATCCTCTCTATCCGTTGATGGTGGCGATGGGGGTAAACTCATGTTCAGCAACCCCCTGTTGGGATCGTTCCATCCATGGATCGATCTGTGCGCTCTGTTGTGAGTGGTAGAAGCGTTCGGCATAGCGCTTGCGAGTGGACTCATCCTTAACGACATTCTTGATCTGCTGAAGACCAATTCGCTCTACCCAGGGGGCGGTTCGCTCCAGATAGTGGGCATCCTCCCGATAGAACTGGGTGAAGGCGGCACAGTACTCCAGTACCTCCTCCTCACGGCTCACCTTGGTGAGCAGATCCGTGACCCGCACCTTGATCCCGCCATTGCCACCGATGTGGAGCTCATAACCAGACTCAACACAGACCACACCAAAATCCTTGATCGTCGCCTCGGCACAGTTACGTGGACAGGCGGAGACGGCCAGTTTGAACTTGTGTGGCATCCACGAGCCCCAGGTCAGCTCTTCCAGTTTGATGCCAAGGGCGGTGGAGTTCTGAGTACCAAAACGGCACCACTGACTCCCCACACAGGTCTTTACCGTGCGCATCGCCTTGCCATAGGCGTGTCCCGACACAAACCCGGCCTGGTTGAGGTCACTCCATAGCGCGGGCAGATTCTCCTTGGCAACCCCAAAGAGGTCAATCCGCTGCCCCCCGGTCACCTTAATTTCAGGCACCTCAAATTTATCAGCAACATCTGCAATTGCACGCAACTCATCCGGGGTAGTCATCCCTCCCCACATCCGGGGAACCACGGAGTAACTACCATCTTTCTGGATATTTCCGTGGGCGCGCTCGTTGATATAGCGAGACTGCGGGTCATCATACTCACCCGGCCATGCGCAGAGGAGATAGTAGTTGATGGCCGGGCGACAGGTATGACAACCATCCGTCTGCGCCCACTCCAGGAACTGATAGAGTGCCTGATGTGATTTGAGCCGGTTATCGACAATAGCGCGACGAATTTCACTATGAGAGTAGGTTGTACAGCCACAGAGTGGTTTTTTTGCCGGAGTCTCGGCATAACCTTCTCCCACGGTAGAGGCGAGGATCTGCTGTACCAGTGCGGTGCAAGAGCCACAAGAGGCAGAGGCCTTGGTGTGGCTACGCACCTCATCCAGCGTAAAGAGGCTATTCTTGTTGATGGCTTTAGTGATATCCCCTTTACAGACCCCATTACACCCACAGACCTCGGCACTGTCGGGGAGGTTCATCACCTGTAGTGCGCCATGACCCGAGTCACCGAGGTTGGCCTGACCAAAGAGCAGGGTATCGCGAGATTCCGAAATATCCGTCTGATCACGCATCATCTGGAAATAGCGGGCACCATCCAGCGTATCCCCATAGAGTACCGCCCCCTTGATCCGGTTGTTGGAGAGTACTATTTTTTTATAGACCCCACGGTTGGCATCCTGAAGCAGCAAGACATCATCATGCTCCTGCTCATGGAAGGTTCCCGCAGAGAAGAGGTCGACACCGGTTACCTTGAGTTTTGTTGAGGTGACGGAACCATTGTAGATACCGAAACCAAAACTGGCGAGATGGTTAGCCACCACTTTTGCCTGTTCAAACAGTGGGGCTACCAGCCCATAAGTGGTTCCCCGGTGTTCAACACACTCGCCAACCGCATAAATTTTAGGATCGTAGGTCTGCATCGTGTCACTGACAACAATACCCCGATTACAGTAGAGGCCGGACGCTTCCGCCAACTGGATTGAGGGTCGAATACCGACGGCCATCACCACCAGGTCGGCTGGAATTTCCAGACCATCCTTGAAGCGCACCCCCTCTACCCGCTCACTACCCAGGATAGCCTCGGTCTCTGCCTCTAGCAGAAAGTGGAGACCATCCTCCTCCAGTTTACGTTTCAGGAGCATAGAGGCCGCCTCGTCCAGCTGCTGGTTCATCATTACGCTACCGATATGTACAACGGTAACACTCATCCCCTGTTTGTGAAGTCCGTTCGCGGCCTCCAGCCCCAATAGCCCCCCTCCAATCACCACCGCATGGGTCTGGCTTTTGGCAGCCTCGACCATCGTCTCGACATCTTCCAGGGTACGAAAACCGACCACCCCTTGCAGATCATTGCCCGGTACCGGAAGAATAAAGGGGTGCGAGCCGGTGGCCATCAACAGACGGTCATAGGAGATGGTTCGTCCATCAGCCAGAGATACCTCTCTTCGTCCCCGGTGTATCGAGGTGGCGGCTGTCCCGCTCAATAGTTGAATGTCATTCTCAACATACCACTCAGGGCTGTTGATAATGATCTCATCAAAGACCTTCTCGCCAGCCAGCAGAGGAGAGAGCATGATGCGGTTATAGTTGGGGTGAGGTTCATCCCCAATGACCGTGATCTCATATTGATCGGCTGAGACCTTTAATAGCTCCTCAACACTGCGCATTCCGGCCATTCCATTGCCGATCACAACCAGTTGCTCTTTCATCGCTATATCCTTCTCTGTTCACAAGTTTGGGTAGTTGATATCCCTTTGAGCAAGCCTTGTGCCAACCCTGTGAAATGATACTAAAT
>JABHIC010000250.1 GCA_018671205.1 Gammaproteobacteria bacterium | reverse complement strand
TAATCACGTTGGCAGGTCAAGAGATGGAGCCCAAACAGGGAGATGAGCTGGATCTACAGGAGGCATCGACACCACTAAAAGAGCCGGTCCGCTACCAGGTGATCTTATTAAATGATGATTTTACTCCAATGGAGTTTGTGGTGGAGGTGTTGCAGCAGTTCTTCCGAATGGATGAAGAGCAGGCGACACAGGTGATGTTGCATGTGCATACCCGGGGGAAAGGAGTTTGTGGTACCTTTAGTCGAGAGATCGCAGAGAGTAAGGTGGCACAGGTCAATATACATGCCCGTGAGCATCAGCACCCTCTGCTCTGTTCGATGGAGCTGGTCTGATGAGAGAAGGTCAAAATGTTTGCATTGGAAAAAAACTGATATGTTAAGTAAAGAGCTGGAGTTTTCCCTAGGGCTTGCGGTCAAAGAGGCGAGGGACCGGCGGCATGAATTTATCACCCTGGAGCACCTGCTACGGGTGTTGCTGGATAATCCGCGCTCGGCCAACCTGTTGAGAGGGTGTGGTGCGGATATCAACAGGTTGAGAGATCAGCTAGACAGCGCCATCATCCAGAATACCCCGCTGCTTCCTGATGAGAGTGACCGAGACCCACAGCCGACACTCGGTTTCCAGCGGGTATTGCAGCGCTCGATCTTTCAGGTGCAGTCTGCTGGGAAAAGTGAGGTGACAGCCGAGAATATTCTGGTGGCTCTGTTTGGTGAGAAGGAGTCGGATGCGGTCTTTTTTCTCGCTCAGCAGGGGGTCTCCCGTCTTGATGTTGTTCACCACCTCTCTCATGGGGAGGTGGTGGAGAGTGAGCAAAAGAGCCGGAGAGAGAGTAGTGAGGGGGAGGGAAAGAAAAAGAGTACAGAGAGTCCGCTGGTTAAATATGCGGTCAACCTGAATGAGTTGGCTGGGCAGGGAATGATTGATCCGTTGATTGGGCGGGAGCCAGAGGTGGAGCGTACCATTCAGGTGCTCTGCCGTCGGCGCAAGAATAACCCGCTATTGGTGGGGGAGGCGGGCGTGGGAAAAACAGCAATTGCCGAGGGGTTGGCGCGTCGTATTGTGGATGAAGAGGTTCCAGATGTGATTGCTGAGAGCACCATCTACTCACTGGATCTCGGCTCCCTGCTCGCGGGTACCAAATATCGGGGGGACTTCGAGAAACGGCTGAAAGCGCTGTTGAAACAGTTGGAAACGGAGAAAGATACAATCCTCTTTATTGATGAGATTCACACCATTATTGGGGCGGGTTCCGCCTCAGGGGGCACCATGGATGCCTCGAACCTGATCAAGCCCAAGCTGGCAGCAGGGGATCTGCGCTGTATTGGCTCAACCACCTTTCAGGAGTATCGAGGGATATTCGAAAAGGATCATGCCCTGGCACGCCGTTTTCAGAAAATTGATATCCATGAGCCCTCAGTACCCGATACCATCAAAATTCTATTGGGGCTGAGAAGTCGATTTGAGGACCATCATGCGGTGAAATTTACCCGTCAGGCACTCACCTCTGCGGCAGAGCTGGCGGATCGCTATATTGGTGATCGACACCTGCCAGACAAGGCCATTGATGTGATGGACGAGGCGGGGGCACATAATCGGCTGCTCCCCCCCTCACGACGACGCAAGACGGTTGGGGTCAAGGAGGTGGAGGAGGTGGTCGCCAAGATTGCCCGCGTACCGACAAGGAATATATCTGTCTCTGATCGTCAACAACTTGAGCGTCTGGAGCGTAACCTGAAAATGGTGGTCTTTGGCCAGGATGAGGCGATTGAGACCCTGGGGAGCGCAATTAAACTGGCCCGCTCCGGGCTGGGTAGTGAGGAACGTCCGGTGGGCTCCTTCCTCTTTGTGGGTCCTACCGGGGTAGGGAAGACCGAGGTGGCCCGTCAGCTCTCGCTACAGATGGGGGTGGAGCTGATCCGTTTTGATATGTCGGAATATATGGAGCGACATACGGTATCAAGACTGATTGGAGCCCCTCCCGGCTATGTTGGCTATGATCAGGGAGGGCTGTTGACTGATGCGGTCAACCAGAACCCCTATGCGATACTGCTGCTGGACGAGATTGAAAAGGCACATCCCGATGTCTTTAATCTGCTGCTACAGGTGATGGACCACGGCTCACTGACCGACAGTAATGGGCGGAAGAGTGACTTCAGAAATGTGGTACTGGTGATGACCTCTAATGTGGGGGCAGAGCGGATGAACCGAGCCTCCATCGGGTTTTCCCGGCAGGATCACTCCAGTGATGGGTTGGCAGAGGTTAAACGACAGTTTACGCCAGAGTTCAGAAATCGACTCGATGCAACCATTCAGTTTCATGTGCTGGACATGACCAGTATTGCCCATATTGTCGATAAATTTATTACCGAGCTGGAGATCCAGCTTGACCAGAAACAGGTGCAGATCAGCGTGGATAGTGAGGCGAGAACCTGGTTGGCAGAGAAGGGATATGATGCAGATATGGGGGCTCGGCCCATGGCACGGCTGATTCGGGAGGAGATTCGCAAGCCATTGGCTGAGGCATTGCTATTTGGTGAATTAGTGGATGGAGGGGAGGTAGAGGTCTCGGTTGCGATGATCGATGCAGAAGAGCAGCTCAAATTCAGCTTCCATCCAACAGAAAAACCGAAAAGCAGTCAGAAGCGTAGCAAAAGTAAACTTCCCGTGGTGTGAGGGGCGGGTAGAGTTGGGTATATCCTGGGGGGCTAGCGAGCCCGGAAGACAATACGTCCCTTGGATAGGTCATAGGGGGTAAGGGCGACAGTAACCTTGTCACCTTTCAGAATACGGATATAGTGCTTACGCATTTTTCCTGAGATATGGGCAATGACCTGATGACCATTCTCAAGCTCTACTTTAAATGTGGTATTGGGCAGGTTCTCGATAACCGTCCCTTCCATCTCAATATGTTCTTCTTTTGCCATTATATTCCAGACGCGATGTGGTGAAATTGGTTGTTCTGATCGGCCTATTGTCAATCAGGAGGCCGCATTATACATGAAACCATAGACTGTGTAGGGGAGAGAGCCAGAAGCTCTGATGAAAAGGGCCTCTGATAGCGTAGTATCAGAAATGATACGGAAATGTAACGAAAATGTCACAAAACAGGTTGCAATGCAAAAAGTGATATATCACAATGGGCTTACGTTCCTTATTAATAGGTTCAATAACGATAAAACTACAACAACCACATCGTGGGGAGTCTCTACTAGCATGAAAAAAATATTGATAGGTGCTGCGGCAGCTGCATTTTCGTTCTCTTCTGTTACCGCAATGGCAGGTGTTTCCAAAGAGCTGCCTATGGCATCGGGCTCGCCAAGTGCAGATGAGATTATCGAACAGGTCTATTTTGTTAACCACTTCTATGCACTAAAGAATTTTGGCATCAAGAAGAAGGGAAAAAATATCACCGTAATTATCAGCCGTACCGAGGGGAAAAAGCCCTCTACGCTGACCGTGGAACGTTATCTCAATAATGATTACAGCGATGGTAAGATCAACACCAAGGATGTCGCGATCTTCCGTTCAGGCAAGCTGAAAGGGACAGGCATGCTGATCACGGACTATGTTGATGATGCCAAATCTCAATCCTATGCGATCTGGCTACCCGCACTGCGCAAAATTCGCCGTTTTGCGGAACCCGCCCATGATGATGCCTGGGGAGGGACGGATTTCACCTTTGGTGATGTGATGTTGCGCAAGCCTCAGCATGAGAGCCACAAATTATTGGGTACAGAGACTTTTTCCGGTTGTCTGGGGGGAATGGATGTGCCTAAAAATCAGCGCAACAAGTATATGAAAAAACTGCCTGAGGGCTCTTGTGTCTCTAAGGATAAAACCACCTACAAGGTGGAGAGCACCCCGAAGAAAGAGAATTGGTGGTATGACAATCGAGTCAGCTATGTTGATACCCAAACCTTTGCGGACTACCGTACCGACTACTTCAAGGGTGGAGAGAAAATTAAAACCATTGATCGTGCCTGGAATAGCTTTAAGTTAGACGACCCTCGAGCACAGTATTGGAGCTACTGGTATGGTAAGAACCACAAGACAAACCACGAGACCTGGGCAGTGATTCCAGATAAGGTGGTGACTAAAAATGACAAAAAACTGAAAGCCAGCCTCTGGACCGAAAAGACACTGCGTAAGATCAAGCGTTAATTTTTCCAGAAAGTAGCTGATAAGCTGATAAATAGAATCCCAAGAGAGATAAAAACCATGTACAAAAAGACAATGATTGCATCGGGAATTGCAATGGTAGTAGCCGCACTGCCGGTAGTGGCAGAAGAGGGTGAGGGCCCCTTTGCCGATTTTGAGGTCTCGGGTGAGTTTAAAAAGGAGACCGCTATCTTTACCGAAGATGGCTCTACGATTAGTTCAGCGATCATGAAGATCATGAATGATCGTGGT
>JABHIC010000249.1 GCA_018671205.1 Gammaproteobacteria bacterium | reverse complement strand
AGTCTCCCACTGACCACATGCACCTCGGCTGACACCAATGATAGTGGCCAGCTGAGACTGTGAGAGTCCTTTTGATTTCCGTGTGTTAGAGATTCTATCGGCAAGATCCATCCCTCTATTATAAGTGGTTGTAATAAATGGCAATATAAAAAGCGTGCTTAGTATAACAAACCGCTTGCGAAGTTAGTAACGATAGGCAATAATTGTTTGAACGATTAATTGTTTATTGATATATCAATAACTGCAACTTAGATGAAGGTGTGTGGTGTAGTGAAAATTGCCTTATATTTGTTTGGTTTCTTAGTGTATGGGCTAGGAGGATCTTCTGTCGCAGCAACAGAAAAGGATGTAAAAGAGCCTCTGTCACCTAAAGAAGAAGTTGCTGTTGCTGAAATGATCCGCTACACACTGAAGCATCACCCTGTAATAAAGCGTCAATTCTCACAGATTGAAACGGCACGTAGCTTCGTGTCAGATGCCAACTGGCAGTACTACCCAACACCATCTCTTACAGTAGAGCAGGGTGGAGGAGATACCGTCTCCTCGCTTCGACTGCAGCAACCGCTCTGGACCTGGGGAAAGCTGGGTGCTGAAAAGAGCCGAGCACAGTCTGAATTACAAGGAGAGTACTACGCGCTTGATGCTGCCCAGCAGACACTCTCACTAGAGTTCGTTCAGGCATATGGAGACCTGTTAGCGGCAAACCTGAAACAGCAAGCGCACCAAAAAAATGGTGAAAAGCACCAGATGCTTCTTGACCAGATGCGGAGAAGAATTGACCAAGGAGTCTCTGCACAAAGTGAACGAGTGCTGGCTGCCGCAAGACTCGAACAAGTGTGGGCAGATCAGGCTCTGGCAAGTAGTGCCATACAAAAATCAACTGTAAAACTGGAGTCATTTCTGGGAAGAGAGTTAACACAAGCAGAGCGAGACCTCTCGGCTAATACAGATCAGGCGATATCAGCAAAACTGAAAACGGTGATCCCAGATACACTGCAACAGGCCATGAATACTGCAGTCAGCAGTAGTCCAGCGTTGAAATACAAGACAGTACAGGTAGAAATGGCTGACCATGTTATTGATCGAAAAAAGGCTGAACTACTGCCAGAAATCTACCTCCGTGCCCAAAGCCAAAAAGAAGAGAACCAATCCACGGATAACAAGATATACGTAGGGTTTACAACCAGCTTGGGGCCTGGACTCTCATCCCTGAATAAAGTGGGGCAGGCAAGAACGCTCAAAGAGGCCGCACAAGCCGAACTTGAGATCGCCCAAAGAGAGCATCAAGAACAAGTAGGGCAAGACTGGAAACTTGCGGCCATTCTTCAAAAGAGAATTACCGCGCTGGAAAGCTCATTAGCCGCAAGTGAGAAGATTACAGAGTCATGGGAACGGCTTTTTCGCTACGGCAGAAAAAGCTGGCTTGATGTTATGAATGCAGCAAAAGAGAAAAACAGCATTGAACTGCGGCTTGCAGATGCACAATCTGCACAATGGGTGCTTCAATGGCGGCTGGCGATCCATACGCAAGGTATTGCCCAAGCACTCAATCAGATCACACATGCTGAATTCTTTTCCAGCCAACAGCACCAGCCTTCAGGGGATCACTCAGAATACGTCTCAAAGGCGATTGATAAAGTGAGTAAGCTCCTGAATTGGGACCAGAAATAGTGAATAGTCTGCTGTCATCACTGGTACGCCTTGCCCAGCTGCAGAAAGAGGATATTGACTCTGCAGCAGTGCAAGAGGCGATACATACAGCAGAATCCACATTGGGTGATGAACATAAAAATGCCCAGGCCATTCTGGAAAAAACGGCTAAAAAACTGCAGCTCGGCTCCCCCAACTGGGTAGCCAGCCCAGACCCCGCTCAGGTACCCGCGCTCATCTACCACGCCTCCACAGGTTGGGGGATCCTGCGCGGCCTCAATGCACATCAGCAGTGGATTACAGAGTGGTACGACCCGAACCACGGTGAACAGGGTGGCTGGATCGAGCAGGCTCAACAAGAGCTAAAAGAGAGCTCAATAGCCCTGCTGAAACTGGTATCTCCATTTCAGGCAACCGATAGCAAAGTGTGGGATCTGGTCAAAACAGAGATCTTCTCACACAAAAAGGTACTGCTAGAGATCGCAGTGGGTGGGTTTATAATCAACATGGTGGCACTGGCCACCTCATTCTACAGTCTTCAAGTCTACGACAGAGTCGTCCCAACCGCGGCACACCAGACACTACTGGTGCTCACAATGGGAGTCATGATCGCCATCCTGTTTGAGTTGGTCGCAAAAAAAGTACGCTCCGGCCTCTATACCGACCTGATCCACCAAGTTGATCAACAACTGGCCAGAAAAGTGATCAGCCGCTTCCTCGCAATCCGGCTCGATAGCCTCCCCGCCAGTGTAGGTGCACTCGCATCACAACTGCGCGGCTACGAAAGCATACGCAGCTTTTTTACCTCAATGAGCTCACATCTATTGATAGATGCACCCTTTGCCATCCTCTTCATAGCCGTACTTGCCACAATCGCCCCCGCATTGGCACCCATCCCGGCACTATTCCTGTTGGTATCCCTGGCGATAGGACTCTACTACCAGAAAAAAGTGACCAACCTCGCCAAAGAGTCCATCGCAGCCAGTAACCGAAAAAACGGCTTTCTGGTAGAGAGCGTAGAGGGGGCGGAACTGATCAAGGCTGGGCATGGCAGCTGGAGAATGCTCAATGCCTGGACCGGTGTTACCGATCTGGCGCGGGACAACGAGCTGGAGATCAGAAACATACAAGAACATGCACAATACCTCACACAAACCGCCCAGCAGACCTCCTACATACTGATCGTTGCTGCAGGTGCACTAGAGGTCACACAGGGGGAGTTAACCATGGGCGGGCTGATCGCCTGCTCCATACTCTCTGGTCGCATCCTCTCCCCGGTGGCAACCATACCTGCGCAACTGGTTCAGTGGGCCAACACCAAAGCCGCCATACAGGGGTTGGACCAGATATGGGAACTACCCAGTGACCATGATGGAGAGAGCCAGCCACTCACACCACAAAACATCTTCGGTAACTACCAGCTCAACGAAGTGCACTACCTGCACAATGATCGACTGGCACTTAAAGTCCCCAAACTACAGATCCAGGCGGGAGAAAAAATAGGCATACTGGGGGGGGTTGGCTCCGGTAAAACCACCCTGCTGCGCATCCTCAGCGGGCTATACAAGTCAGATCAAGGGCGAGTACTGCTCGATGGCATGGATATCACCCAGATATCACGCCCAATCCTCACCGATAATATCGGCTACCTCCAGCAAGAGGGGAGGCTGTTTGCCGGAACACTCCGGGAAAACCTCCTGCTGGGTATGATGGATCCGGGCGATGTTGAAATCATAAAAATCTCAACCCAGACAGGGTTGCAGCAATCAGTAATCGCCTCCCACCCCAAAGGGCTGCAACAGCCGATCTACGAAGGGGGAACTGGCCTCTCGGGTGGGCAGCGCCAACTGCTTCACCTCACCCGTATACTGCTACGCAAACCCACCATCTGGATTCTCGACGAACCCACTGCATCCATGGATCAAGCGCTGGAGCAGAGAATCATCCAGACCCTGCAAGCCCATATCAAACCCCACCATACCCTCATTCTGGTAACCCATAAAACCCAACTGCTCGACCTGGTTGAGAGGCTGCTGGTCATCACCGACCACCAACTCCATATCGATGGTGAAAAACAGCAAGTCATCCAACACCTGCAACAAGGGGGTACCAGTTGAAATCCATCTCCACCATGACACTGCTCCTCTTCACCCTGCTCACCTTCCTGGGGTGGGCATCTTGGTTTGAGCTAGAACAGGGGGTACGTGCACAAGGGCAGGTGATTGCCAGTGCCCGTACACAGATTATCCAGGCAGCAGACGGAGGCATACTCTCTGAACTACTGGTTCAAGAGGGCGAATCAGTTCAGGCGGGGCAGACACTAGCCGTGCTAGAGAAGAGCCGGGTCGAAGCAGGCTACAACGAAGTACTGGCAAAAGTGATCTCCATACAGGCGGGTCTTATCCGCGTCCATGCCGAAGTGGCTGGAGAGGCACCAGAGTATACCCAACAGACAGAAGTTGATTTTAGTGAATACCCCGGATATGTAGAGGCCCAGCGAGCGCTCTACCAGCAGCGAAAAAAGGGCAGAGACGACCAACTACAGTCACTCGAACTCTCCATGCAGATGGCAGAAGAAGAGCTCAAAATGGGAAAAGAGCTGGAAAAAACCGGTGATATCAGCCGCCTTGAACTGCTAAAAGCCAGAAAACAGGTCAATGAATTGCAAGGAAAAATCGCCTCAGTAAACAACGAATACCTCAAAAAAACCCGAACAGAGATGGCCAAGCTCGAAGAGGAGCTTGCCCTCAATCGCCACAAACTGGCCGAACGCAAGGCCAAGCTGGCCCATACCGAAATGCGCACCCCAATCGCAGGCATCGTCAAATACATGCGCATCACCACCATCGGTGGCGTACTCAAACCGGGGGATGAGCTAATGCAAATTGCCCCCAGCGAGAGCGAGCAACTCATCGAAGTCAAAGTTAACCCTGCTGATGTCGGGCAACTGGCCCCTGGCCTCCCAGCTACCGTCAGCCTCGAAGCCTTTGACTACACCATCTACGGAACACTTAAAGGAACACTCAGCCGAATCAGCCCAGATACACTCACAGAAAACGGCCCCAACGGTGGGAAGAGCAGCTACTACCGCGCGCAGATCGAAGTGCCCTACAACACAAATAATCAGATCGGGCGTGCAAGCGAGATCGTAATGAAGCTCGGAATGGCCGCCACTGTCGATATCCGTACCGGTGAACGCAGCGTACTCAACTACCTGATCAAACCCATTACAAGAGCCTTTGGGGGGGCCATGCGAGAACGATGAAAACTACAACCAACCACCGCCTCATACACCCACCAAACCCCAATCCAAAAACACCCTCCCCTGTCAGAAAGAGGGCCTGGGACCCACAAATACCCTCCCCCTAGCAGGGGGAGGGCTGGGGAGGGGGTAGAAATGCTAAACATCAACAAAACGCTTGATAGTAGCCCCCATAACCCAAATTCAGAACTTCCAAAATTTTAAAAATTGTAACCAGCAATACCAGAGACAAAACAAAAGGTGCCTAAACGATGAAAAAGACAACTGCAACAAACACCAAAACCACCACGACCGAACAGCAGAGCCAGAAAGCCCAGGTGGTAGCGAACAAGACACAGCACAACACCGTACAGGCACAACAAGAGGCACCTCTGACTGCTGAAGAGACACAGGTAGCCAACAGCCAGCAGAAAGCAGAAGATCTGCTCAAGAAAAAGAAAGAGCAGGAAGACCCCACACAAACAGCCAACAGCGAAGCCGCCAGCAGCGAAGAGGGGGCCGCTGCCCAGAGTGCAGCCGCCGGAGCAGAGGCGACAGAAGCCACCCCAATGGCTGCAACCGAAGCAGATCATGCTATGGAGATGCTCGGCGAGGCTGCACCAACCGCACAACAGGAGTTCTCCCTCGGTAACATCCTCAGCGCAGTCGGGCTGGGTGGCGGGGCCATAGCCGTAGGAGGGGGCAGTGCAGCAGTCACGGCATCAACCGCAGTCGCTACAGCAACAGCAGCCACTACAACACTCTCTTCAACCGTCAGCGGTAGCCTCGTCTTTGGTCCGGTAGAAGGAGGCCACGGCCTCAGCGTAGAGATCTATGCAGCCGACGGCGCAACCCTGCTTGGCAATGGAATCGTCGATGCCAATGGTAACTACAGTATCGATATCGGCAACTACAGTGGTGCCATCATTGCCAAAGTGATCGATGCCAGTGATGCCCCCGACTTCATCGATGAGGCCACCAACCAGGCCAAAGACCTTAATGCAGAGATCATGGCCGTTGGTGTCGTCGGAGAAGGCGACAACGCCCTCAACGTCAACCCCCTGACCACCGTAGCCGCACAGAGTGCGGGTGTAAGCTATAGCGAAACCACAGCGCTGGATGAGCAGGCTATCGCAGCGGCCAATAGTGAAGTAGCCTCAACCTTTGGCCTGCAAGACCTCCACAACACCGACGTGGTTGCAACCAACAGCCCCAACTACGCCACCACGACCAATGAGCAGGCCAAAACCTATGGACAGATACTGGAGCAGATGTCCGTCCTCGATGCCGCCAACGGCGGAGACATGCAGGCCACCATCGATGCCCTCACCACCACCATCACCCAGGCAGCAGAGAGCAGCGTACAGACCACAACCACCACAGCCTCAAACGACACCACAACAGGCAGCACCACAACCGTCAGCGGTAACTTCACCGCAGGGCAGGTGATTGAAGGCACCACCTACACCGTAGCAGAGGCCACTGCTGAAGGTACCGCTTTCACCACAGGTGATAATATTGAAGATACCATCCTCAATATCAGCGCCGTTGCACTCGACCCCGGCAGTATCCTCTCACAAGCAGAGCAGGTTGGAGCAACCGGTACCTCCGCAACCATGCAGGTCTACCTCATCGAACTGATGAGTGCCCACAAAAGCAAAATCTTCTACCAAGAGATCCAGGGCAGCAGCAGCGATCTGTTAACACTGGGGTTGAGCGTCCTCAACAAGGCTGATGCGGTGGTCGCCAGCGGTAGCTACACCGCAGATGCTGCAGGCACACTTGCCGCACTGACTAAGCCAGTCACCTATTCACTGCGAGATACCTTAACCAACCTGACTAACGCCAGCTACAGCACTGCGGTCAGCGAAGCGGCACAGATCGAGTCCACCAGCAACATGAATGTCAATTCGCTGAGTGCCCTCGAAACCCTCAACCCCACGGCAACCATCACCTATCCGCTCATCAAGGATACGGCGACCAACCTAGCTACACTCAGCAATGCACAGGTAGCTGGGGCCACCAATGGGTTTGAGGCCACTACCGTGGCGAGCGCTTCAGAGGTCACCACGTTGGGTGGGTTTATTAGCGCACTACCTGCCAATGCAACCAAAAAATTTAGTGTTGAAGATGGCGCAAATGCACTGCTGGCACCTGGTGAGGGCGGCCATCTGGACTATGCCGAGAGCATCAGCGTAACCGGTAGTGCCAGCAAGGAGCAGATCGAAGCCATTGAGGGGTATGGTAGTGGAGAGAAAAGCTACACCAATATCTCTGATAGTGCTGCCAATATCATCGCGCTGGGTAACACTATTCTTAACAAGGCTACGGGTACCGTCGCCATCACCGATACCACCGTAACCGCACAGAATGGTTCCAGCCTAGCCGCACTGACCAAAGCAGTACAGTTCTCGGTAGCAGACAGTGCCACCGATATCCTCAATGTAGGTACCGCACTCAGCGAAGCGCAGGCCATCAGTGTAGAGGGTACCATCTCCGCAGATCAGCTCAAACTGCTCGAGATCATCAACAGTAATAACAGCTATGCAGCCGTAGAAGATACTGCCACTGAAATTGTTGGCCTCAATGGTGGGGCCGACACCATGCTTGATAAGGTGGCTGGCACCGTAACCGTAACCACCGCCGCCACCGCAGCGCAGGCCGCCACACTGGCTGATCTGACCCATGCTGTCGTTTTCAATGTAGAGGCCCCAGTTGCT
This sequence comes from Gammaproteobacteria bacterium, assembly GCA_018671205.1. Classification (GTDB taxonomy): domain Bacteria; phylum Pseudomonadota; class Gammaproteobacteria; genus Thiopontia. Next base: position 2,317 of record JABHIC010000249.1, on the reverse strand, counting down.
GGCCTAGTGGGTGATGATGCAGAGATTACATCAACACAGCTGGCAGAGGCCGCTGATATCACCGTGACCGATGCCGTCAACCTCACCCAGGCAGCCGTTATCGAGGCATTCGATAATGAAGGGAGTAACAGCTACGCCATCAGTGACACCGTAGCTGATATTGCTGCAGCCAATGAGGCTGCCCTCACCCCTGCAGCCACCGTAACCGCAACTGGTAACGCTAATGCAACACAAGCCACCACACTGGCTGGCTTCACCAAGGCAGTCACCTTCAGTGTAGAGGATGGTGGTAGTGAAATTCTTGTGGCTGGCAGCGTTGTAATGAACGAAGCGGTGGATATCACCGTAACCGGCAACATCTCGGTAGATAATGCCACCACCATCGATGATTGGACCAACAGCGGAACCAATAGCTATGCCATCAGTGACGATGCCGACCAAATTGCCGCCTCAAATGATGGTGTCCTAGGTAAGGCTACAGCTATCACCGCACAAACTGCAGCAACGGTATCCGAAGCAGCCACCATTGCAGGCTTTACAACCGATGTTACCTTTGATGTAGAAGGTGCTGCAGCTGATCTGGCCAGCGCAAGCGCTACTGCAATGGCCGAGGCGCGTCATATTACCGCAACTGATAACGTTACCGTTGCCCTTGCCCAGAAGATGGATACCTGGGTCAACAGTGGAAATGATGTCTATGCGATCAGTGATACCGCAGCCATTCTGGCACTAGGTAGCTCTGCTGCTGCGGTGGGGAATGCAAGTGGGGTAGAGGTTAGTGATGCAGTGACTGTTGCACAACTAACTGCCATTAATACTGCAGCTACCAATACGGTAACCTATGGAAAGATTGTTGATAGTAGTAGTAATCTGTTGACCGATATTGCTACCAATGGTGGTGTGGGTACCTATGTGGTTGGAAGTCATGCAGTAACAGTAAATGATGCAACAAATTCATCGATTGCAGCAACTGATCTTTCAACGATTGGTGCAGCCACAGCGGGTACAGTAACAGTAACCAATGCTGTGGCTATCTCTGGTACGCAATCAGAGGTAACAGCGGCATTGGTAACATCAGATAGCAAGGTTGTGGCCGAAACTTCAGTGGTGACGCTATCAGACAGCAGCATAGCTGCAGCAAGTGTAAATGCGATAGATACACACACCTCTGGTCTAATTACCGTTAATGCAACAACCATCACAGGAGACCATGCAGATATCACAACAGCGATTAGCTCAGCAGGGACAGCAATATCTGGAAGTATAGCGGTTACCTCAGGTAACAATATGAGTTCCAGTGAGTTGGCAGCGATGGATCTACTGACTACAGGTACTATCACAGCGACCATCTCAGATGGAGGGCTGGACGCACTGGCAAGTTTAACCAATGACCATACAAACAATGCCCTGACCATTGTAGTAGCAGATGCTGCTGCGACAGCAGTTGAGCTAAACACCCTGAATGATATGACCTCGCTGAATGTGACTGCCTCAGCCGTAGAAGCCATTGAGAGCAGTGCCGTATCAGCAGTAAAAACCCTGATAACCAATGCAACAGCAGCGGGAATAGATACTGATTACACAGTAACCCTGTCAGATGAAAGCATAGCAGCAACAGATATCACCACAGTAGATACCCACACCTCAGGTCTGGTTACTGTTAATGCAACAACCATCACAGGAGACCATGCAGACATCACCACAGCGATTAGCTCAGCAGGTACAGCAATATCTGGAAGTATAGCGGTTACCTCGGATAACAATATGAGTTCCAGTGAGTTGGCAGCGATGGATATCCTGACTACAGGTACTATTACAGCGACCATCTCAGATGGAGGGTTGGACGCACTGGCAAGTTTAACCAATGACAATACAAACAATGCCTTGACCATTGTAGTAACAGATCCTGCTGCGACAGCAGTTGAGCTAAACGCTCTGGATGATATGACCTCATTGAATGTAAATGCCTCAGCCGTAGCTGCCATTGAGAGCAGTGCCGTATCAGCAGTAAAAACCCTGATAACCAATGCAACAGCAGCGGGAGTAGATACTGATTACACAGTAACCCTGTCAGATGCCAGCATAGCAGCAACAGATATCACCACAGTAGATAACCATACCTCAGGCCTGGTTACCGTTAATGCAACAACCATCACAGGAGACCATGCAGATATCACAACAGCGATTAGCTCAGCAGGGACAGCAATATCTGGAAGTATAGCGGTTACCTCGGATAACAATATGAGTTCCAGTGAGTTGGCAGCGATGGATATCCTGACTACAGGTACTATTACAGCGACCATCTCAGATGGAGGGT
>JABHIC010000248.1 GCA_018671205.1 Gammaproteobacteria bacterium | reverse complement strand
CTTAACGGTCCGGGCAATGGCATCCACATCCGTCACATCCAGATTGACCCCCTGCCCGCTGATTCCCGCCTCTTCCATATAGACGCTGATCTTCTCCGCACCGGCATCGGAAGTTGCTGTACCCACCACAGTGGCTCCCATCTCTCCCAGTTTCAGGGCAATTGCCCGACCAATCCCTCGACTTGCTCCGGTGACCAGCGCAATTTGACCTTCCAAGCTCTTCATCTCTTCTATCCCTATGTTATTAGTTTCTCTGTTCAGAAGACGGTTCCGGGTTAATCTTCGCCACCCTGGGTGAATGCAAGAGCCGTCTCCAGCGTTGCCTGATCCAACAGTGGGAATGCTTTCATCCCCTTATTGATCCGCTTATTAAGCCCTGCGAGCACCTTGCCCGGACCACACTCAACCAGAGTATCCACTCCGGCAGCCGACATCTCACGCACCGTCTCTACCCAGCGTACCGGGTTGTGCAGTTGGCGAATCAGTGCCCCACGAATAGAGTCCGGCTCAAGCTCCGCAACCACATCCACATTATTGGTTACCGGAATCTCCGGAGGGTTGATCACAACCGGAGCCATTGCAGCTGCATAGCGCTCTGCCGCCTTACGCATCAATGAGGAGTGCGATGGCACACTGACCGGTAACGGTAATGCACGTTTTGCTCCCGCCTCTTTCGCCTGAGCCGTTGCCCGACCCACAGCCTCTGTATCTCCGGCAATCACCACCTGTCCCGGAGCATTATAATTAACGGCCTCAACTACCCCACCCTCTGCGGCCTCTCTACAGACGACTCTTACCTGCTCATCATCCAGCCCAAGAATCGCAGCCATCGCCCCCTCTCCGGCCGGAACCGCCTCCTGCATCAGTCGCCCACGCTCCGCAACCAGTCGAATGGCATCACCAAAGTGGAGCGCTCCGGCACAAACCAGCGCGCTATACTCTCCCAGGCTATGGCCCGCCATCACGGAGGGGGCTACCCCACCCTGCTGCTGCCATACCCGCCAGCTTGCGACACCGGCGGCAAGCATCGCGGGTTGGGTATTTACTGTCTGATTCAGTGCCTCTTTCGGCCCCTCGGCCACCATCGACCAGAGATCAAAACCCAACGGGTCGGAGGCCTCCTGAAAGGTCTCTCTAACCAGTGGATACTGCTCTGCCAAACCGCCAAGCATACCGATCGATTGAGATCCCTGTCCAGGAAATACAAATGCTAATTTCATAGTTAAACCTTCCGTGAATTCTCTTCGGTGAGCGCTCTACAATCAGTAGCGAACCAATGCAGAGCCCCAGGTGAACCCACCACCAAAGGCCTCCATCAAGATCGTCTGCCCGCGCTGAATTTTCCCACTACGCACCCCCTCATCAAGAGCAAGCGGAACCGATGCTGCCGAGGTATTACCATGATCCTGTACGGTGAGAATCACATGCTCCATCGACATTTTCAGCTTCTTTGCGGTAGCGGCAATGATACGCACATTGGCCTGGTGAGGAACCAGCCAATCAATATCCTTCTTTTCCATCTTGTTAAATGCAAGTGTTTCATCAACAATACGGCCTAACGTATTGACTGCCATCTTAAAAACCTCATTCCCCTTCATCTCCACATAGGCCGCATCTCCCATCGTTCCAGAAGAGACTCCTCCCGCCGGCACATGAAGCAGCTCCTCATATTGGCCATCGGCATGGATGTGGGTGGAGAGAATCCCGGGCGACTCTGATGGCTGTAGCACTACAGCTCCCGCCCCATCCCCAAACAGAATGGCTGTCCCTCTATCATTCCAATCAACAATACGTGACATGGTCTCTGCCCCAACCACCAGTACACAACGGGCAGAACCCGCCTTGATGAAGTTATCTGCGACGGAGAGCGCATAGATAAAGCCCGTACAGACCGCCTGCAAGTCAAAAGCCGGACAGCCATGAATATCAAGTCGCTGTTGTAACAGACAGGCCGTACTCGGAAATACCTTATCGGGTGTAGTCGTTGCAACAATAATCAGATCAATCTCATCCAGTGAGATACCTGCCGCCTCAATAGCCTGACGAGAGGCCTGCTCAGCCAGGTCACAGGTGGTCTCATTCTCTGCCGCAATATGGCGAGTACGGATACCGGTACGAGCAACAATCCACTCATCTGAGGTCTCAATCATCTTTTCCAGGTCCGCATTACTCCGTACGGCCTCTGGCAGGTATCCACCTGTTCCTGAAATTCGAGAATAGTTCACGTCTTTCCCTCAATAAATGTCCGATGCAGGTGTGCATCAATTTTCTGTGGAACGGCATGCTCCACCTCAGCAACAGCCACATGAATTGCGTTCTGAAAACCAACCACGTCGGTGCCACCATGACTCTTTACCACAATCCCCTTTAACCCCAGCAGGCTGGCACCATTATAGTTACGGGGATCAATCTTTCCACGGAAGGCACGCAATATTGGCATAGCGGCCACTGCGACCACCTTGGTCAATAGCGTACGCCCAAACTCCTCTTTAATGAAATGGATCATCATCTGGGCCAACCCCTCACTTGCCTTGAGTGCGATGTTCCCCACAAAACCATCACACACCACCACATCTACCGTCCCTTTATAGATATCATCCCCCTCCACAAAACCATGGTAGTTAAGATCACTCTGAGAGAGCAGCTCTGCGGCCTGTTTCACAACCTCGTTCCCTTTGATCTCCTCTTCACCAATATTGAGCATCCCAATAGAGGGGGCCTCAATAGCAGCAACTGCGGTGACAAACTCAGCCCCCATCACCGCAAACTGGTAGAGACTCTCTGGGGAAGCATCCACATTGGCCCCCAGATCCAACATATAACTAGTCCCCTTCATCGTCGGTAACATTCCACAGATGGCGGGACGATCAATGCCGGGCAGCATCTTGAGAACAAAACGGGCTGTCGCCATCAACGCTCCGGTATTTCCCGCACTGACACAGGCCCCCGCAGCTCCCTCTTTTACCTGATTGAGCGCGATACGCATGGAGGAGTCCCGTTTTTTACGCAACGCGCTCGATGGGGACTCGCCCATCTCTACCTGCTGTGAGGCATGCTGAACCGTTATACGAGATCTGAGTGTGGCATCAGCCGGAGACAAAACTGCCTCAATCCTCTTCTGATCACCAACCAGCAGAAGATGTAATAGAGGGTTTTTCTGTAGCGCCTGAAGAGATGCGGGGATAGTGACCTCAAGGCCGTGGTCCCCCCCCATTGCATCAATAGCGATTGTGGTTGTCATGGCCCTTCTGGGCGCTTTATCCAAAAACAGAAGCCATGGTTGGCGCTCTATTCTCAGATAGGCTCTTACTGCCTCCAGAGCGACAAAAATCGATCATCAAAGAGTGGTTCAGTCTTCAGCGCTGTTATTTACAACCTTGCGCCCACGGTAGTAACCATCAGGAGTGACATGGTGACGCAGATGAGTCTCACCACTCTCTGCATCAACAGAGAGCGAAGGGGCAGACAATGCATCGTGTGAGCGACGCATACCACGTCTGGAACGGGTCTTCTTGTTTTTTTGTACAGCCATCGGAATTCTCCAAAATTGAACTAATAATAAAAGGCCTTCAACCTAGAATAACCTAAAAGTTGCGGCAAATTATACGGGAAGATAACCCTGTTCGGCTACTAATAATAGTACTTTAATGATTGTACCCATCCTCCCTACCCCCTATAATGCGCTCTCGCTATGCTATGCCGAGGTGGCGGAATTGGTAGACGCAGCGGATTCAAAATCCGCCGGCAGCAATGTCTTGGGGGTTCAAGTCCCCCCCTCGGTACCACTATACGCAAACAACATACTAAAT
>JABHIC010000247.1 GCA_018671205.1 Gammaproteobacteria bacterium | reverse complement strand
GGCTGGATCCTCACCTTCGATATCCTGATAACAGCCCTCAACCAATGCACACCAAAAGAATACCCCAAGGCACCGATGGCAGGGATCCATGTGTTTATCATATCCATGATGGCAGGGAAACCGGTTGGCGATATGAGAGGAATCGGGCTGATCGAGGTGACCCGGAAACTCTGGACAAGGATGGTCCTGGCCCGAATTAAAACAGTACTAGAGCGGCATCATGCCATCCAGAAGCAGCACTGTGGCGGGCTGCGCAATAGGGGAACGGACTCCGCGCTACTGCAGACGCTCAACATGATCGAAGCGATGCAGGAGGACTGGGATCAATGCAGTCGGAATCATGACGAGGACCGTGAGCAGCATCTTGACTTTCTTTCATGGGACACGGCCAAAGCATTTGATTCGGTTGGGAACCACATTCAGTATATCGCTTGGCGACGGAAGGGGGTCCCCAGGGACGTGGCGATGTGGCTTATCCGACTCGACCTAGGCGGCCGCTTCATCCCGCTATCACCATATGCAGGCGGAAAACTCTCGAAGGTGACGATGGATATGAACAACCCGACAGCCCACCACGACCTCCTCTACCAACTGGGGTGTGCCCACCAGCGGGGGCTCACCCAAGGGGATGTCAAGTCTCCACTAGGCTGGATCCTCACCTTCGATATCCTGATAACAGCCCTCAACCAATGCACACCAAAAGAATACCCCAAGGCACCGATGGCAGGGATCCATGTGTTTACCCAGCTTCCCACGGTCTTCTTAGACGACCTGACGTCCTTCACAGCGTCGCGTCACCACACCCAGCGATTGGCGGACCTGGTGTCGGCCTTCAATGCTGTGGTAGGCATGAAATTTGCCAAGAAGAAATTCAGAGCGCTTTCCACCCGGACTGATGACCCCACACCGATACAAGTGTATGACTGGAAGTGGGAGCCCACGGAGATCCAGCTCATGGACGAGACCAAGTCGGCGAAGGTACTGGGCATCAACCTGTCGCTGGACTACAAGTTCACCAGGTTTGTCCAAGAAGCGATCTCGGATCTGAGTGGCATTGGGCGCATCCTAATGAAGTCCAGAGCCAGCCCCAGGACCAAAGCCAAGGTCCTGATCACCTCAGTCATGGCGGGCTTGGATTATAAGGCAAGCCTATCGGCATGGCCAATGGCTTCCCTCCAGAGTATCCAGCAGGCTATCTCTCGAGTACTTCTCACTATTTTTCACCTCCCCAGTAATTACCCCTATTGGCTACTGTACAGTAAGGAGGGTGGCCGCGGTCTTCCATATTTTCTGGATAGAGTCTTGGGTCTTCGGTGGAGGATCTTGGAGCGATGTATCTATGGGGACTGGCCAGCCTGTGCGGCAGCCCGAGGGTTGATCGAGCGTAGTTTTTCCTGCGAGAGAGACGAGCAGGCTACCCCCGGCACGGATCCAGCAGCGCTCCCCGACCACCGTAAACTGAGGAAGTTTTTTATAGGAGCGCTCATACAAGGCTCCCAAGGCAGACTCACCCTCCGACGTCGTACAAATCCCCAGGCAAGAACTCGCATGGGGGACATCTTGGTGGCCACGACCCAGCCCGTCCGTGACCTATTACAATTCCTTAATGTGCAATTTTTGAGCGACTTGGCAGACGAAGATAGCCGGCCTCTTGAGTGGATACATGGCCAATCCCTAAAGAGGCAAGGTCGTGAGGAGCTAGTTGAGCTGATCAGACGGAACCCCCCCCCGGAAACACGGATGCTGAGCGAGGGCCACATCCTCATCCTACACGGAGGAGACTTCAAAACTGAAACCTATCTTCTAGTGGATGGGTTGATCCAGGACCGAAATGGATCAAGCCAGAGGATTGCCGGAGCAAGCTTTCAGAGAGCAACACTACAACCCCCAGGCTTCCTTGGATTTAAGCTGGCCCCGACCACGGAGAATTCTACAGAGTATGCGGGATGTGTCCGACAAGGCCACTGCACCGTCTACGACTTACACCACCACTGCGTGGGCATTGCCTTCGGTGTACTTCTGGGGCGTGACAACCCCGAGGACAAGATGGGTCACTGGCGCATCCTCGGCGAAAACAGGAGTAGAGTCCAATGGGAGATTCCAACATGCCCCACAGCCCACAAGTACATTATACCACACTGGGCGAGCCAAGCGGCGATGGAGGTACCCAGGGATGCTGTAACACCTGTTTCAGTGATTGCCACAGATGCCAGCTCCAAGCGGCGCAATGCTACATGTGCGGAGCAATGGGACCGAGCGGTCAGCCTCCAACAAGCCCAAGGAGCCATAGTCTTTGACGACTGGCGCAGTGCGCAAGCGGACTCTCTATACCCGCCAGCAGCAGTCATGCAGATTGTAAACATCCCACGATACCTGGATTCATGCAACAAGGCGGAGCTACTAACAGTCGCGGGAGGCGCCACGATGGGAGCAGCACTGCGAACAACCACCAAGCTGGAGACGGACAGTCTAAGCACGCTTAAAAAACTGAAGACGGAGGAGTCCCATCTGGGAGATAGGGTCCTAAATTCGACTCCCTTTGCTCCCCTCTACCGTGGCATTCACAGAGCCCAACAAGCATGCCCGACCATGAGATTCCGACATGTATATGCACACGCGGAGCGCAGAACGACCAACCGCAAAGACTGGTCCAGAGGAGAGGTGCGCAACGTAATCGCTGATGGCTACGCGGATATACTGCCCATAACACAAATAGCAACCTCGCTATACAGAGCGTCAGGGCCAGCCATGAATCCGGACCGACAGAATGTCTACCAAGTGGAAGCGAGAACGGTACTACGAGGTCTCTTTCAGCCAGATGACTACTACTGGGAGGACACAGAATCTGGGTGCCCGCATGTGGGACAGATATTCGACCGCAGCGAAGATTTTGGCACTAAATACCTCCAGGCCAGAACAGCGTGCTCAGTGAGCAGATTCCCATGGAGCGATGTCAAACTCGGTCTACTACAAACGGTCATGAAGAACCCCAAGAACTGGAAAGGGATCGCCTCGCTCACAGAGATTATGGCCCAACTATGGGACAAGCTGCATCATAGTAGGAATAGCGCCAAATTTGGGGAAGCCACCGAGTACCAATGCATTCTGTGCAACCGAGGAGTTGACGATCAGAGTCACGCGCTCTTACTGTGCCACCACCCACTAATGACAACCCTACGGACGGAACTGTTCAACGATCTCCTCCAGGTAGTGAAGGCAGGTAGCGAAGACCGAGTGGCGCGCTTTCTACGGGTCAAGCTCACATGGGCCCAAGACAACAACATTCGCACTGGGGCCCCTCCGGACCACCGGCTACGGTTCTTGCTAGGTATGCCTCTTGCCTCCGATCTAGAAGATGGACCACTCGAGACAAATCTAACCAATGCGGAAACGGCATCTTTTCAGGGCTCGCTTCTACTTCTCTGGACAACCTTCATGACCTATGCCATCACCGCATGGCGACTTCGACGAGTACTGCTTGCCGCATCTCAGCAACTGCTCCAGGAGCTACGAGACAACCCTCCAACGCTGACAGCCATCCGGGCCCTAGCAAACACTCGGATCACGCAATCCGCGCGAAACCACACGCACCAGCTAGCGCGCTCGGGCTTCATTGTACTACCACAACAGGCGGATAGAACACGGAGGGTCCACAATAACGCCCCAGCCCCGACGCCAGGAAAACGACCACGGTCCAGCCAAAGGAAAACCCCCGAGCCGAGGCAGAGAAAGAGACAGCGACTAGATGACCCACCAGGCGAGCCACCCGGGCAGACGAGCACCAAGGATTGCCTCCTCATCGGCATGGCTTTCCACAAGGAATCCACGAGAGATCAATCACAGCAAGCGAAGAGAGATACTCTACGTTGCTTGGCATTCGAGGACACGCACGGCGCCCGAGTCTTCACCGTTGATCGCGACAGCGACACGACCTCCACGATCCCGGGTAGACACAGCCGATGCGACATTAACTCAGGGAAACTGTGTACGGAGATACTGGAGAACCAGCTTAACAGAGGACCCTCCCCCGACCCGATAACAATGATCTGCCTGGACTACTTCAGCGACCCAGCGGGATGGACCACCGAGGGCTGGGGACCCACCTTCTTTGCTGAGACCATACCGAGCTGGGCCCAACGGAATTTTCTGGGTATAGGCAGCAGCATATGGCTCCCGGCGACTGCCCACATCGAGAAGACAATAAATAGCCACCGAGTGGAAATTGAAGAGCACTATGAGTTAGACAAACGGGACGCCACGACCAACCCGCTGGAGATATCCACGGAAACAATTCCGACCGCAGAGCACCAAGGCTGGGCAGGGTTTAAAACACACAGACCAGCGACGACATTCCGACTCACGAGGAAACCCCCACCCGAGGAACCCACGTCGGGACCCCAAGGGAGACAGAAACGGCATCGCAGTGGAAAAGATGAGCACCAGAGGGGAACGCGGACTCTAGCGGTCGACCTCCTCTCGGACCCGATATCGGGAACACCGTCCACCACGCTTTCAGACATCAAACCACTGGGAACGCACTACCAAGACATATCGTGGCCACATCAGCTCATGTGTGGCCGATCATTGCAGCACGAGGGAGGGCTGGGACTATTTCTCGTTCCAGGAAAGGATATACCAGCGGGAACACGAGTGGGCACGTACCACGGCACAACACTACGACACCATGCACTAGCGGAGCAACCCAGGCAGGACTACTTACTGGAGGTGGCAGGAATGACTATCCAAGCCGCAGAAGACTGCAAAGCGGGCTACATCAATGATCCCTTTGAGCTGGGCAACTGTTTCCTAGATATCCGTCAGCAACCCCTACAGGTAGATGTACTACTACGACAACCAGTACTCCAAGGAGGGCCCCTAGAGTTAACCCTGAACTACGGCCCTGATTACTGGACCAGCGCTAGACTGAACAAACTACCTGCGAATACAGCTGCAAAAGCACGACAATTCTACAACTTAGGGAAGCGAACCCGACGAGCGACTACAACAGCAACCAAGAGGAAGCCGGAAAAAACCCCTCCGAAGCCAAAGCAAGCCCACGCCCGCACGACCAAGGCCATCCAGCCAGCTCCAGCAATAGGCCCAGCTCCTTCAATAGCCCCTTCCCGAGGGAAGCTCACGGCCTTCTGGCAGACAGCGCCGACTCCCACAAGAGCCCGCAGTATATCCAGCACCACCGCAGCAGCTCGACCCCAGGCGCCAGTAGGCGAGGCCAAGGTCCGAGTACTCCTCTTAGGGATGGTATACTGCCGAGACGTGCCGGCGACCCTAGGTGGACAGAGATACAGAGATGGTCTCCGATGCCAAGCGCTAGAACAACTACACCCAACATGGCGAGTGTACACGATGGACGACAAGCACGCTAGTGATGGTGCATACGTGGTCCCAGGCAGACACTGTCATGGCAGTTTCACAGACTTTCGCCGGAGTGAGGGCGCCCTTCGTCAGCTGGAAGATGGACATCTGCCCTTCCAGAGGATCATGTTGGACTACTACTTTGCTCCTAGTGCATGGGCGGAGACAAGATGGACCCAGAGCCTATTCTCTGAGACGATACCACGCCTGGCTTACTACGAGCACCTAGCATCAAATGGAGAAATATGGCTACCGCACAATCAAACCACCACCACCCTGATAGGAACGGAGTTAACTAATGCAGCACTACACAGGTACTACCACTGCGAACTTAAGACGGAGCTCACTCGCCAACCCTTGGTTCAGGCTACAGCACAAGTGGCGGAACAAATGGACCAGGCCAAGGATAGGCATGTAGAAGCACCCCCGCAGTCAATGTACCGCCTCACCAGGAAAGATGCTACTGTTGGGACTAAGAAGAAGAGGAAGCGAGAAGAAGAAAAAGAAGGAAACGACAAGCGACCCGGACTAGACCCCACGGATACCGCTCACCACACAGATGAATTGCACTATGCAGGACGGCCCCCGGCCGGAGTAGGATAGGTATATATATACAACCATGCAAGCCTGTTTAAATTAACTACAGCTCCACTAGTACGATAGCGTCAGGTGGAAGGTGTTTTAAGGAATAGGGCGTAGGTTAGGTTGTTATAGATCAACAATCGTTACTTAATCTATGATAAGGCTCTTAATTTGCCAATAAAAAAAATGTAGTAAAACATGCTGCCATGCAGCACAATGCGATACCACAATATGCTGCCATGCAGCACTATGTAGTAGAACATGCTGCCATGCAGCACTTATTATTAGTAAACTTCTTCTCCAACTTCAGAGATTACTATTATTGTTTTAGGCGCACATAATACTACTAATATTATAGTTAATTTATATGTTAATTAATTTAGTTTATTAATTACAGCACCAAATCTAAGAAGTTCAAATAATAATAAAAAGTACATACAATGTATGTACAGGCAATACATGTACACCATGTCTTGAGTGCAGTATAGAGTAGCCTAGCGTGAGATATAGTACGATAGAGTATAGAGTAGAGGGAGGTAGAGCTAGGTAGAGTGGAGT
>JABHIC010000246.1 GCA_018671205.1 Gammaproteobacteria bacterium | reverse complement strand
CGTACGCTTCCGCTCCAACGTCAGCTCCGCTGCACACCCCGGAAGCACCATTGCCGCCCGTGGCCTCTCAGTAATAGCCCCTCCCGGAGAACTCTACCGGACCACAATGACCGATTCTGATGGAAACTATCAATTCACAAAGATTGACTCAGTACTGGGAGGAGAGGGGTTACCCCTCAGCCACTCACTGCTGCGAGTTAAAGCCGAAAAGTTTGGTTTTGAAGAGGGTAGCTGGCGCAATGTTCCCAAGTTCGGCAGTGATAACCAAACTACAGAGAGCCAGCGAGAAGACCTTATTCAGCAAGACCTGACCCTCAACACCCTACCAACCAGAGACCTGCGTATTCTTGTCAAAGGCACATCTCATCCTGGGGGCATTGCTGGCGCAAGCGTGTCGATTGCAGACCTGCGCACAGCTCTCACCGACACAGAGGGGTATGCACAGTTTGAGGCTCTGCCAACCGGAGATCATCCACTACAAATAACCTTACCAGAGGAGTTCCCCGTGCAGTATGCTCTCCACCAAGAGACCATTCAGCTCGAACCCTGGTACGACTTTGGCGACCAAGAAGAGCCACTTCAGCAGACCACAGTCATCCTCGCCGAGGCAGGCTGGCGCTCACCAGCACTACCGAAAATAGAACTTACAATTTCAGAACCCTTTATCGATGGATCGGTTCTGGTAGAGGGGCAGATTCTTGAAATGCGCAAAACCAACACTGACTGGAACTGGGTTCCCTACGGTTTTGATAGCAACAGTGGCGACAATGGGGCAAGAGTCCGTAATGGAGTACGCCTAAGATTCAATGGACAACCACTGCCAATAACCCTTTCAGACACAGGAGACAGTGATCAGCTCTCCACCTTTCGTGAGAGAGTAACCCTAGAACCGGGCCGTAACCAACTACAGCTAGAAGCCACAAACCATAACGGCAAAAAACTCTCTGAAGTGCTAGAGCGTAACTACCAAATAACCACTGGATCCCTCTCCGGTACCCTGCGTCTACAGAGTGCCACAGGTGAGGCCGCAGCCAATGCCACAATCTTCCTGCGGGATGGAGATGGAAAAATGCACCAGAGTAATGCAGATGCTCAAGGTGACTTCCTGCTCACCTGGATACCCGTAGGCACGGCAGAACTGATGGCCCGTGCCGAGATCAACGGCATCCACTACCTACTCTCCACCCCGGCAACCCTACAACTACAAGAGGCAACCCGAAGTGATACAGGAACCCTGGTGCTGAACAGATTGGCTGAAGGGGTGACCCTGAAAAATGGTGCCCCAGTAATTCGGCTTAATGGAGCACCAGATGTCAACGCTGGTGTGCTAACCCTGAGTGGAAAAGTGGGCAACTTTGATGGTTTGGGTATCGATGGAACACCACGTACAGCAATCCTACTACTTGAAGGCAAAGAGAGCCTTACTGCTGAAGTGACAGCCCCCGACCAAACAGAATCAGCAGACCACTGGAATTTTTCCTTCAAACTGCAACTACCGCAGCAGAACAACCGCGTTACAGTCCGAGCCATCAACCTCAATGGTAGCGAGAGCACCAGTACCGAGCTACTGATTCATAAAGCCGAACAGGGCTCAAGAGTGCTGAGTGATATGGCATTTACCGTCCAAGGGTTGATCGTGGGAGAGCAAGTGCGAATCGAACTCTACGATGGCGTGAGCGGAAACCCAATACTCTACCAAGAGCGAGTGGCAGAACAAGAAGAGATGAGCATAACACTCGACCTACTTGATCTAGGCCATTACTACTATGAACTGAAGACCGAATCCGCAGCGTTGCGCACAGGAACATTTGAACTAACCGTTACCGAAAACAGCGTAGTACTGGAAACACCACTCCCGTTAATGGAGAGCCGCTACCTACGTTTCAAGAGCGGAACAGAGAACCTCTCAATCAGCCGGATAGGGACCAGTCGAGTAGCAGAAGTGAGCGGTATAGTTCAAGTGCGTGTCCCACGGGCAGAGCTTGACTCAATCACCCGCTTTGGTGCAGAGCTAGAGGTAGTGATCGCCGGCAGGCCACCAGAGAAGATCGAACTCCCCAGCCGCCTGCTGGAAGATCTGGGTACAGCACATAACCAAATCAGCTTTCGTACCTACGAAATCCCGTTCTCAACAACAGTTGCCCTGCGAGCCGGGATAAACCGCATGCATGTACGCCTACGCGCCAAGGGCGAAAACATAGACACTCAACCAACCTCCATCATCATTGCCGATGAGAACAGCATCGGAGATGATGTCCTCACCATCACACTCGACTGGCAGAGTGGGGCAGACATGGACCTGATCAGCATCTACTATCCCGACTGGCCCGCCTATGCGGATGTATCAAGAGTCAAACTCAGCCCGATACAAGCCCTTGTTGAAGACAGCTACAAAAATCGTCAAATGGTACGGCTTGACCAAAGCACCCCCGAGCAGGCAGGAATGGGGGAGCCACAAGGAGTACCAGAAGGGCATCAGCTCCGACTCTACGTGGATGACTACAAAAATAAACTGCTGAGCCAAACCATAACCCTAACTGCAGGAGTAGCAGATGCGAGTGGTATAGACTGCTTCGAGACCATCAGCGTAGCTGTTGACAAAGAGTATGTGAACGACTACCTGGTAATGGAGCTACTCAGACAACAAGATAAAGCCAAAGAGTACCTAGAAGTAGATCCACTGCCATCGACAGACAGCTGCACAGGGAACTTCTACTACTCCAGCCCAACAAAACTCTACACCCTGCAGGCGCAAGTATCCCCGCTAGAGCCACCAGACAGTAAACGCTTCAAAGGAGTAGAAGTGATGGACCTTGACTACCAGGGAGACCCCTCAACAGATGACGATGCCCAACCAGAACACCACTTCTGGGCAACCGACAACGGACGTGTTGGAGATGGCACCTACATCATCTACGTGCGAGACAATGGCCCCGATGGCGCAGGGTTTAGAGTGCGGCTACAAGGGGCGGGGTTGGGCGACCTCTCCACAGGGCGCTTCGACCTGCATAACAGCTCCAGCCAAATTGACATGCAGGCAATTTACCTGCTCCAGGTAGAGAGCCATGCAGTCGTTCGACTGCTTGCGATTCCAGTCGGGAGTACAGTCTCCGAAGTGATAGACCCACTACCATCAGACCAAGGAGGGTTCGTTATTGAACCCAACAACTCCAGCTCAAGGATGCTGCACCGATTCAAGCTGCAGCATTAGCCAGCCCGCCGTAGTGAAAATCACAGACAGCACCTATGGGGAAGAGTATAAATTGATGGCTTGCCTGTAATATTACGTAATAAAAATCTTATAGATAAGTGCACCTTAAAACGATAGAGTAACCTCCGGCAAACAGACCGTGCTGATCAAGGCCGTGCTGATAAAACAGTAGCAGGTAGCAGGTAGCAGGCAGCAGGGTTGGATTAAGAGCAATCAGGAGCAAACCATGTCGAACAGTCAAATTACCAAAACAGTGTCAGCCCTGCTGTTACTGCTCTCCTCAACGCTCACCAGTGCACTCTCCAGCGCCGCTACCCAACAAACCACCCTCAACAGCGGTTGGAACCTCTTCTCACTCACCGTGGCGGATAGCAGCGCCTTTGAGACACTGCGTAACAACGGCGCACAACGAATCTTCCAGTGGAATAGTATAAAACAGCACTGGAGCCACTACGACTTTATCCGCACCGCAGGAGATCTCTCCTCAATTACCCCGCTGCAAAGCTACTGGGTAAAGGTAGAGGCCGAGACCTCACTCTACTTCGAAGGCACAGAGAGCAGCAGTGAAGCCGCCCTGCTACAGAGCGGTTGGAATCTCATCACCATCAGTCAGGCAGAGACCCAGGCCGCACTGGCTGCTCGGCTTACACAAACACGTCCATCGTTGGCCATAGAGAGCCTGTTTACTGTTAATGCTACCCAATCAAACTGGGAAACCCCAGCGAGTGATGTAACCCTAACCAAAGGAGAGAGCATATGGCTGCATATGCGTACAACCGGAGAGACAGACCCGACAGATAACCAGAACCTCGATGACCAGTACCCCCCAACCCTCGCCTTCGACTTCAGCAATGCCGATGTTATCCAATCCCTCGAAGAGGTAGTAGAAGAGCCAGAGGTTGTCGATGGGGCAGGGCGAAGATTAGCCCGTAGAGCAGCCGCCACCAACCTCTACAAAGTCAAAGAAGATGGCACAACCACCCCCGCACTCACCTCCCAATTTCTCGCCAAAGTCATGTATACCGTAGTTGATCCTGACAGAGAGTACGTCTATGTTGCCCTCGACCCCGGCACATGGGGCAGTAACGACCACCTCGAACTGATCGCAGAGACCCAGTGCACCCTCTTCAAAATCAAAATCAGCGACAACAGCTACCACTGTGTGCAACAGGGACTCTACCTGCAAGAGATGGACGAACAGTATCGCAAAATGGTCAGTGGAAACCGCAAGCCCATCCAGTTCGACAGCGAAGGCAACCTCTACATCGCTGCCAGCAGCTTCAGCGTGAATGCACAAAACCAGATCACCCCGGCCCAGTGGCAGCCCACCATCTACCGCCAGCAGAAGGGGAGTGAATCGTTAACCCCCCTCACCAGCGACCTCACCGAGGTCAACTACTTCCTCACCCTCGGTAGTGGAGAGGTCGTCTACCACGCCACCAACCGCACCAATGGCAACAACGAACTCTACCTCTACCAACAGGGGCAGACCATCCCCCTCACCGCCAACAGTGACTGGAAAATGGACTTCTTCTTTCCCGATGACTTCAATAGCATCGTCTGGGGAAGCTGGGAGAGCAGCGGCCTCCGCTTCGCCAGTCCACGGCTGGGCGGCGGGGTAGAAAAAGTCACCATCGACACCACCCCGTTCCAAGGGCAACTGCGCCGTATCGTGACCGCAGACAGCGGCAAACTCTATGCCGCAGTAGAAAAAACAGACAGCAACAACCGCCCCATCCTCGCCATCTACCAAGTACTCCCCTACGATACCACCCCCCGTGCCGAAATACCGATACCCACAGGGGGCTGGTGGGAGCTGGTCAACCGCACCCCCTTCCAGATCTCCCAGGGGTACCTCTACTACATGGATGTCCATGATCCAGAAGATGGTTACGGAGCGCGGGAAGTGATCCGCAAACTCAACCTGGAGGATGGCAGCAGCGAACTACTGCTGACCAGCGGGCGTTTCGAACTCTATGGCTGGAAGCTCTCTGCCAGAACCCTCTTCTTCTCCGGCTTCGACTACGCCTCATCCCAATCCGTTAATGGTCGTATCAACACCGATGCGGTCGCCCGTGGAGAGCCGGAAAGCAGCTACCTGAAGCTCAACTTTGTGGAGTCGGCAGCCAATGCAACCAATCAGATCAACGATATTGAACTGCTGCTGGCACGTAATGTAGAGACCGATGAGAGTACCGAAATTACCGCCACCCGATTCACCTCAACAGACCGGAGAACCACCCTGGGGGTTGAATTCAACCGTACCATTGACCGTGATACCACCCAGGAGCGTGTCCAGCTATACCACTCCGATCAACTCATCCCCACCCTGCAGGTCTGGTTTGGCAGACTGCTCCACCTCATCCCTGACCTCGATGGACTGTTTGATGTCCGCCCCACAACCCCGCTACAGGAGCGTACCCCCTACCAACTCATGCTTGGAAGCGGTATCACCGATAGTGCGGGTAATCTATACAACAGCGCCGCAATGAAAATTATCAGCTACGACACCTCGCCAGACAACAGCGTGCCAGAGGCAACGGATGGCACCCTACAGATGGATGAAGACAGCAGTGCCGTAACGGGCAACCTGTCGGCCACCGACCGGGATGGGGATAGTCTGAGCTACACCCTCGTCACCCAGCCTGACAAAGGTACGCTTACCCTCACCGATAGCGCCAGTGGGGCCTACAGCTACACCCCGAATGCCAATGAAAATGGTAGTGACAGCTTTAGCTTCAAGGTCAGTGATGGCAGCGTAGATTCGAATATTGCCACCGTTATCGTAACCATAGCCGCCGTTAATGATGCCCCAATCGCCGCTGACGGCACCCTTGCCGTTAGCGAAGACAGCAGTGCCGTAACGGGCAACCTGTCGGCCACCGACCGGGATGGGGATAGTCTGAGCTACACCCTCGTCACCCAGCCTGACAAAGGTACGCTT
>JABHIC010000027.1 GCA_018671205.1 Gammaproteobacteria bacterium | reverse complement strand
TTCCGAATGAGGAAACAGGCTGAAATCTAAATAGTCAGATTCGCAGTTAAGGGCACCTCTAAAAATGCACTTTTCAGTGGTTGCGGCGTCAGCAACGTACTCGAATCCTCATCTGTTCACATGCGTACTCTTTATCCGTGCTATCTGGTCTGGCTCTTAAGCCGGTGAATCAACCAAAGCTACCTTATAGCCCAATGACCGCTATGTTATCTGATTATTCGAGGCAGTTTGGTTTAAATGTCAGTATACTGATAAATTAGAACAATCAATGCCTGATGAGTGGGTAAAACAGATGCAAAATCAGGTGAACACAGTTGAGAGGTTAGGGAAATATATCAATGTCTCCGCTTCAGAGAGGGAGGAAAGAGATCGTTGAAGAGACAGCAAAAGCTGTGTACGAATTAATGACGTGTCGAATCAATGTGGGAAATCAGGCGGTATTGATGAAGGGAGTTAATGATGACGTGGAGACCTTCAGAGAGCTGCATCAGAAATTACTGACTATTTAGGGCAGCTTTGATACAAGCGGACAAACTATGGCACTCAAGGCATCTATCTACAAGGCAGAGCTGCAGATCTCAGACATTGATCGAAACTACTACCACTCACACCAGTTGACTATCGCCCGTCACCCTTCAGAGAATGAAGAGAGAATGATGGTGCGTCTGCTGGCATTTATTCGCCACGCTGATGAGAGGCTGAAATTCACCAAAGGAATCAGTACGGATGATGAGCCTGATATCTGGCAGCGGTCTCTAAGTAATGAGATAGAGCTCTGGATCGAGCTGGGGCAACCGGATGAAAAGCGCATTCGAAAAGCATGTGGCAGAGCTGAAAAGGTCTACCTCTATCTATATGGTGGTCACGGTGCTGAGCTCTGGTGGGAGCAAAACAGCAACAGATTGGGCTCAATCAGCAATCTTCATATCTACAACCTTCCTCCTGAGCAGCGTGATGAGCTGTCTATATTGGCCAAGAAAAACATGGCGCTACAAGTAACCATTCAGGATGAGGAGATCTGGATATCCAGCGCTGAACAGAGTGCAACGATTAATCTGCAGTGCTGGAAAGAGTAAGTAATATCAGCTCACCTGGGGTTGCAGTTGAGGAGTTGATCAATGAGGTTGAGGTGTCTGGATCACTGTCTATCAAACCAAGGTTGCGGAGTACTACCTGTCCGAAGGTGGCGATGCAGAGGTCATCAGGATTATTTCTGCGGAAAGGCAACAGCATATGGGCGAAAACAGTTTGAAAAACAACGATAAAATATCAGCGGAAAACTGGTCATAGTTGATCGAAGTCTCTGTTTTGACGGCTGCCCCAGATGGTTTGAGATTGGTGGGGTATTTTGTTGTACTTATGAATGAAAATTATTATCATATGCGGCTGCGATAAGACGACATCGGATGATGTTGAATAACGTCTGCGTTTATTAACTATTTTTACAGGGAGTTCCGGGAATGAACAAGAATTTTTTTGGTTTAGCGGCAGCCGCTGCGTTGGCAGTACCGATGACAGCAACAGCAGGGCAGGCAGAGATGGAGCAGACGCTGCGCTCACTGGAGGCACAAATTTCTGCGTTAAAGGCGGAGATGGCATCCATGAAGGGCAGCCAGAAGAGTTCCGATAGCGCAGAGTGGACAGAGAATGTCTCTTTCAATGGCGTGGTAGAGTTTGACTATATTGATTCCGATAATGCAGAGGGTAATTTTGAGCTCTCCACTATGGAGCTGGGCGTACAGACTCAGCTGAGTGATCGGGTATCTTCAGGGATGATTGTTAAATCAGAAAACGGCAATGATCTCTTTATCGACGAGTTGACCGTAACCCTGTCTGGCGGAGATCTGCCAGCGCTGACTGTTGGTAAGTTTTCGGCCCCTTTTGGTGCCTATGAGACCCATATGATTGCGGATTCCCTGACCAAAGGGGATGGAGAGACCAGCAGTCTTCGTGCGGTGATGGTTGAAACCGCAGTGGGTGGCGTTGATGTCGCGCTCTACACCGGTAGTGGTGACTCCAATCGAGACGAAGATGTGTCCGGTATTGCGCTCGGTATGGAGCGAGGTGACCTGGCACTGGGTGCGGGTTGGATTGATAATGTTAAAGAGAGTGGAAGCAGTGCATGGACAGCCAATATGGGCTACTCGATGGGCGATATCTCTCTGATTGGCGAGTATCTTGATGTTGATAATGCCGCGGATACCACCGTCTTGAATGTTGAGATGGGGTATAACTTTGCGGTTTCGGGTAGAGAGGCAACGGTTGCGCTGGGTTACGGAAACAAGGAAGAGACCGCAACAGCAGACGTGACACAGGCCGCAGGTGTCTTTGTGGTGGGTATTGCAGAGGGGACGACAGCGGCGATTGAGTACATCAATAGTGATACGGGGGCAACAGATGTTGACACCATGACAGCACGGATCGCCTACGAATTCTAAAGTGTAAAAACCTACCTACGGAACAGACGGAGGAGTATTATCAACAACAACCGGAAAAGTTAGCCGTGGTGGCATGTTTAGAGGTTCCCTCGTTGAAGAGTCACTGAGAGCGGGGCACGGCTATATTTTTTGGGTATACAGTTATAAAATTAAAGAGTTAAGAGTGAGATAATGCTTTGAGTAATCCATTCCGAATTATTGACCATATTGCCGAGTTCACCTCCTTGCGTGACCTTGAGCTACTGGAATTTAGTCTGCTGAAAAGTGTTTATCGAATGATGCAGCCCTATTCTATCCGCTTTTTGAAGGTGGATGGTCAAGGGATTCCGCTCAAATCGACGGAGTTTGACGAGCGTAGACACCGCGTTCTGTATGAAGATATCTGGGTTGGCGAAGAGGTGCAGGATGTGCTGCAACTAATGCAGGATGCGGATATTCAGGAGTACGTTTTACGGAAGGATGAGTTCTTTATCAACTGCTTCAACGTATTGCATGATGGGCATAGTGATACCCTGCTATTTATCACCACAAAAAAGCCTCTCTCTAAACAAGAGTCTTATATGGTTTCGGGCATTCTGCAGATTTACAGTAATTTTAACCATCTGCTCTGTGACTCCCAGACCGATCAGTTGACCGGCTTGGCTAACCGTAAAACCTTTGAGGATGCTATAAAAAATATATTTAAAATCAAATATATAGATGATGATGATTTTCCGGATGATCATCGTGCAAAGTCTGAAAAGACGGAGGCGGTGTATTGGATAGCGATGGTGGATATTGACCACTTCAAGCGGATTAACGATACCTTGGGCCACCTGTATGGAGATGAGGTTCTGGTTCTTCTGGCTCAACTGCTCAAAGCCAGTTTTAGAAAGCAGGATCTGATCTTCCGTTTTGGTGGTGAAGAGTTTGTGATTATTCTTCGTAGTGAGGATAGAGCCTCCTGTGAGGGAATCCTAGAGCGGTTTAGAAGTAGTGTCGAGAGTACAGATTTTCCTGGTATCCACACCCTGACCGTTAGTGCCGGCGCAGCAAGAATGGAGCCCG
>JABHIC010000245.1 GCA_018671205.1 Gammaproteobacteria bacterium | reverse complement strand
GGAAGGGCGCTCTCGTAGACCTCACCGAGTGGGTGGTGGTAATAGCGTGCCGCCTGTAACAGCAGTTGATGGAGTGCCTCAGGCAGTAGTGGCTGGGGATCAACCACCTCACTGATCGGCTTTAGTTTTGAGAGCGGGAGTTGTGACTGCGCTGAGCTACCGAGGAGAATACCAATGCGCTGCTGATGACCAAAAGGGACCCGTATCCGGATGCCGGGTTGTAGGGGGGGGGGTAGCCGGTCGGGGCTATTCGAGGTATCCGCTGGCTCAGGGGGGAGAGGAAGATAGTCAAAGCTCTTTCTGAGGGGAACCGAAAGCAGGGCAATATGGAGAATCATATCTTGGATAGTGCCCTGCAGTGGTTGGGGAGAGGGCGTTATGCGGGTTGAACCGTTCTCACCCCGTTGGGGGTTCCCAGTAACAGGGCATCCGCTGGGCGCAGGGCAAAGAGCCCGTTGGTCACCACCCCGACGATATTGTTGAGCTGCTGTTCCACCTTTGCCGGCTCGGTGATTTGCAGATTTCTCACATCCAGAATGATATTGCCATTGTCGGTGGTGAACCCCTCACGCAGTACCGGCTGCCCCCCTATCTGCTTGATGATTTCACGTGCCACATAACTCTGCGCCATCGGGATCACCTCTACGGGTAGCGGGAACACCCCCATCACATCGACCAGTTTGCTTTCGTCAGCAATACAGATAAATCGCTCAGCTACTGCGGCCACAATCTTCTCTCGGGTCAGGGCTCCCCCGCCCCCCTTGATCAAATGGAGTTGGTTATTGGACTCATCGGCACCATCCACATAGATCGACAGGCTATTGACGCTGTTCAGGTTCATCACCTCGAAGCCGTGTCCGCGCAGACGTTCAGCGGTGGCCTCAGAACTGGCAACAGCCCCTTTGACCTGCCCCTTGATGGTGGCTAGGGCATCAATAAAGAAGTTGGCGGTAGAGCCGGTACCGACACCAATAATCTCACCCGGAACCACATACTGTAGTGCCGCCTCGGCAACGGCCTTTTTCATCTCATCCTGAGTCATTCTGTTCTGCTCCTTGTTCGCTTTGCGGACTCTTTTAGGGCAAGTATACTTGGGAACCCCTGATCAAGTCATGTACGATTGTCTTCTGATCGCTGCTCCTGCAACCAACACCTCGATCTTGACGACGATTAATTCTAGGTTAATACCATGCCAAAAAAATATATTGAAAAGATTCTTAAGGCGCGTGTCTATGATGTGGCGCGTGAAACCCCGCTGGAGGAGGTACGGGGGCTATCGGAGCGGCTTAATAATCGGGTGTTGATCAAGCGGGAAGATCTGCAACCGGTCTTCTCCTTCAAACTGCGTGGTGCCTATAACAAGATGGTCAACCTGAGCGAAAAAGAGCTGCGGCGAGGGGTGATTGCCGCCTCTGCCGGCAACCATGCTCAAGGAGTCGCGCTTTCTGCCCGGAAGATGGGGGTGAAAGCGACCATTGTCATGCCGAAAACGACCCCGGAAATCAAGGTACAGTCGGTGCGTAAATATGGTGCAAAAGCGGTACTGATCGGGGATGCCTATGATGATGCCTATCAGCACGCCTGTGAATTGGTAGAAAAAAAAGGGCTGACACTGGTTCACCCCTATGATGACCCTGATGTGATTGCCGGTCAGGGGACCATTGCGATGGAGATTCTGCGTCAACACTCCGGCAGGATTGACGCAATCTTCATTCCGGTGGGTGGAGGGGGGCTAATCGCGGGGATGGCCGCCTATCTCAAGTATCTCTACCCAGAGATTCGCGTGGTGGGAGTTGAGCCGGATGATGCGCCCACCCTCCACGCCGCGCTGGAGAAGGGGCGCAGGGTAACCCTGAAACAGGTAGGGATCTTTGCGGATGGTGTGGCGGTAAAACAGATTGGCAAGGAGACCTTTCGCCTCTGTCGTCAACTGGTGGATGAGGTGGTACTGGTCAGCTCCGATGAGATCTGTGCCGCAATCAAGGATATTTTCGACGATACCCGCTCCATAGCCGAGCCGGCGGGTGCGCTATCTGTGGCCGGAATGAAGAAGTATGTGGAGCGCACTGGTATTGAGCAACAGACGTTGATAGCGGTTGATAGTGGGGCCAACATCAACTTTGACCGGCTCCGCCATGTGGCGGAGCGGGCAGAGCTGGGGGAGCGTAAGGAGGCGGTGCTGGCGGTCACCATTCCAGAGCGCCCCGGCAGCTTCAAAAAATTCTGTCAGCTTCTTGGCAAACGGCAGATCACCGAGTTCAACTACCGCTATGCGGATCAGCAGAGTGCCCATATCTTTGTTGGCATCCAGGTGGGTAGTGGTACTGAGCGGGAGAGGCTGGTAGAGCAGCTGGTCGAGAAGGGGTATCCCGTTGAGGACCTCTCTGATAATGAGGCTGCCAAGGTTCATGTGCGCTATATGGTGGGTGGTCACCAGCCGGGGATTGAGGATGAGATTCTCTATCGATTCCGTTTTCCGGAACGCCCTGGGGCACTGTTACAGTTTCTCACCCACCTGGGAAGAGACTGGAACATCAGCCTCTTTCACTACCGCAACCACGGGGCAGCCTATGGGCGGGTGATGTGTGGGGTGCAGGTACCCGGAGGAGAACGAGAACAGTTTCAGCAGTTCCTCGATAAATTGGGATACCACTATCACGAGGAGACCGACAATCCGGTCTATAAGCTGTTTTTGAGCTAGAGGTTCCCTTCATAGGTTCCCTTTAGAGGCTCTTTAGGTATTTTTTCAGTACACGCATCAGCTCCTGCCTGTCGATCGGCTTGGCCAGGAAATCATCACACCCGGCAGACTCAAAAGCCTCTCGATGTTTCGCCATTACATTTGCGGTAAGTGCCACGATCGGTACCGGAATACCCTCTGATCTCAGGGTCTGGGTGGCCTCAATGCCACTCATCACCGGCATCTGCATATCCATCAGGATGAGGTCAAAAGGTTGAGCGGTTGCCTGCTCAACAGCCTCACGACCATTCGCTGCGGTGGTTACTGTAATGCCGAGCCTCTCCAGAATACGGCGTTGAAGAAGCTGTAACTCCGGCGTGTCCTCCGCAATTAACACATGGCCACTGAATTGATCCCTAAGAACCGATGCGCTGTTGTGTGGCTCTTTTTCCTGCTGGATGGAGTAGTTGCTGGGAGAGTAGGGGAGTGTCAGGAGGAAGGAAGAGCCGACCCCCATCTGGCTGGAGACCTCAATGGTTCCCCCCATCAGCTCTGCCAGATTTCTTGAGATAAAGAGTCCCAGGCCGGTTCCCCCAAAGCGGCGTGAAATGGACTGGTCGGCCTGCTCAAAACGTTGAAAGAGTTTGTCCATGGTCTCCTGGGTCATCCCGATACCACTATCCTCAACACGGAAGGTCAGCTGATCACCAACCACCTCTGTGCAGAGTGAGACGCTGCCCTGTTCAGTGAATTTGATCGCATTACCCAACAGGTTGATCAGAATCTGTCCAACACGCTGACCATCTCCAATTAGCAGATATTTTTCAGCGTTCGGTTGCTCGATGATCAGCTCAATGCCGTTATCAATGGCACGAACAGAGAGCATTCGCTGAATCTCTTTCAGCAGGTGTGAGAGGTCAAAGGAGCTCTTATGGATAGTAAACTTGCCCGATTCAATTTTTGACATATCCAGGATGTCATTGATCAGGAATAGCTGCCCTCGCCCTGCGGTCTCAATCGCCTTGATCAGTTCCCGCTCATCCGGGCTCTGTTCCTTCTCTAGCAGGATCTCACTGCTGCCGATAATCGTGGTCAAAGGGGTGCGTAGCTCATGGCTCATGGTGGCGAGAAACTCCTCTTTGGCCTGACTTGCCTGAACCGCCTCCTGTTGCGCCTTATGCAGCGAGTGCTCACGTTTGATGGAACTGGTTACATCGGTGAGTTGAATAATTGCGTAGGATGCCTCCTCCCAGTGAAGTGAGCGGATGAAAACGGTATGGTCAATGATCACCCCCTTCCTGTTGCGAAGTGGGAAGATGTTCCTGTGTATGGAGTGAGAGATAAGGGATGAAACCCCAAATTTTATCGCACTGGTCAGCGCACTCTGTAGGCGCTGCTTTTTGAAGTAAGGGAAGTGGAGGGTAACCTCGGTTCCGTCAATATCTATCGCAAGGTGATCGATAGCCTCCAGAAACCAGCGGTTAGCGAAGACAATTTTCTGTTCATCATTAATGACTAACAGTCCAGAATTGATAGACTGAAGAATTTCGGTGGCGAAAGGGCTGTCCATATCGGTTTTGGGCTACTCTTTTTAGGGCTACAGGGGCCCTACATAATGTTTAATTTTTTAAGATAAGCATCAATTGCAGCAGAGATATTGTCTACGGAAGCCACATCAAACATCAGGGTGATGAATCCACTGTCCTTGCCATATTCGTGGCTGAAATTAACCCGGAGAAAGAGAATTTCTGTCTCACCACTCCCGATCACCTCGGCTACCGAACCATGAACAGAGAAGGGCACTGAGGTGGTTAGTTTCTTATCAAGCAGATCGGCAAGGGTAGATAGACAGGTGCCCAGTACCACATTCCCCACCTCTATCAGTGCCTCCTCCGCCATTTCAGTGAGGAGCTCCAGGGGGACCTGACCCTGTAGAATAACCTCTACCAGAGAGAGGCTGGACTCTTCTGAGAAAATCAGCATGCTCTCGCCAGAGACAAAGCCATGGGTCTCCATGTTGATGGAGACCACATTGCCTGTGGTACTCTCCTCAATCAGTTCAATGACCTGGCGACGAGGGATTTGATAGAGTTGGGGGACGCTCAGCCTTATCTCACTGTGCGCCATTTCGCTTAACACGGAGGCGGATGTACCAACACTAATGTTGAGAAGCTCGATCAGGCTATCATGTTGGAGTTCGTTTAGATCAAAATTATCCAATTTACGCTACCCCAATCCCTTCAATTAGTGTGATCAGCTTCTCTTCTGTCATGGGTTTGGCGATGAATTGAGCGTTTAACTGGGCCGCTTTCTCACGGCTGGTATTCTGAATATTGGCGCTTACAAAACAGATATGGGTGACGAGAGACTCTTTTCGGAGCCACTCTCCCAGCTCCAGCCCATCCATCCCCGGCACATTGATATCGACCAGGGCCAGATCAACGGGCTGCTTGCGGGCAGTTTCCAGGGCCTCTTCTCCAGTGGCTGCCTCTAGCACGGATAGTTCCGGAAAGTGCTCACTCAGAATGGCGCGCTCGATGATTCTGGGGAGGCGGTTATCATCCACAATGAGTATGGTTTTTATCTTATGATCCACTGTTTTAACACCTATTCCACTTGGCTTATGGTGCTATTGATTGTATTTGATTTTCATAAGAAAACATAGGGGGTGTGGAGGATGATAAAACAGTGGCTCCCTCACCCCTGCAGTAACATCGCCTGCAGACGAATCCCGATCTCGGCGATAAGGGCCGTACCCTTTTCCAGTAACAGAGCCTCACACTGCTGGGGGGGGTGATCCAGGAAGTTTTGTGCAAAGGCGGCTGTTTCGTGAGGGAGCAGGCTCTGTGAGAGCTCACTGACCTCTTCAGCCTTGATCAGCAGGGCGATGGCTTGCTGAAGAGCCTCCCTGAGTGGAGAGAGTGCCTCTTGCTGAAAGCCGCCGTTGAACAGCAGTTGCGCCATCTTCAGTGGACGTTCCGCAGCGGTTAGTTGTCGCTGTGCCTGCTCGATCCGGTGTCGAATTTTCTCTCGTTGCAGGCGCTGGTTTTGCTCCGCTTGAGCGGAGGGGAGGAGCTGCTCCATAGCGGGGTTGAGGGTGATCGCACCGGCATCAGAGAGCTGTTTGAGTAGTGCGAGTGTCTCTGGGTCAATCAGCGCCAGAGGCGGTGCTGAGGGTTGTAACGCCTCCTGAATGGTGGCTTGCTGCTGGGGTGGGACGACCGCAAGCAGGGTTTTTTGGCCTGAGGGGCTCTCAATTTCGGTAATCGACTCTCCCAGTCCCGGTGCGCGCGCCTCCACCTCTTGTTGGAGCTGCTCCAGCTCACTTCTCTTCTCCACGGTTTGAGCTCTGGGGAGGGTGGATGGGCTGCCCTCCATCAATGACTCCAGTCGCTCCAGCATTGCCCCACGCCCGGAGGGTAGTGCCATCTCGGTGACCCCCTCGCCATCGAGTACACCCTGAGCGAGTGCCTTTTTCTGGTCCAGTATATGGAGGATACGGTGTTCAATGGAGTTTTCGCAGACCAGGTTGATCACCTGTACCGCCCGTTTTTGATGTTTACGCCAGGCGCGTGCGATGCGCTGCTCCAGCTTGGCGGGATTCCACGGCAGATCGACATTGATAACAATATTGGCTACCTGCAGGTTGAGGCCGGTAGCTCCGGCATCGGAGGTGAGAAAGAGCCGGCAGTTGGGGTCACTCTTGAAACGGTTAATCTCAATGCGCCGCTTTTTTTGCTCGACTGCACCGGTATGGAGCGCGTACTCAATGCCCTGATGGTCGGCCTCCTGCTGAATCAGCTCCAACATCCGGGTCCACTCTGAGAAGAGGATCACCTTGTTCGGGGAATCGCCCGCCTCCGGTTCGGCAAACAGCTCCTCAAAGATCTTCTTCAGCTCCTCCAGCTTGGGGGAGATGCGGCAGTCGGGATCGAGGATGTAGGGGGTGTCACAGAGCATGCGCATACAGGCCAGTTTGCTCTGCAATCTTTTTGACTCCTCGCTGCTCAGGGGGCGCCGTTTTGCGATCTGCATGAGACGCGCAAGCTGATGGCTATACTCACGGTAACGGCTCTCCTGCTCCGGTGCCATCTCCACAAAGTAGGTGTTGATGGTACGGTCTGGCAGCTCACCCTCCACCTCATGTTTACGTCGCCGCAGCAGGATCGGCTGGAGCCGTCGATAGAGGGCGTCCAGATTTCTTACCCCTTGTGGGCGCCCCCGTTCATCCAGTTGGTAGAAGTCGCGGTTGAAACGGAATAGCGGTCCGAAGAGCTGTGGGTCGATGGCCTGGGCAATGGAGTAGATCTCATCAATGCGGTTCT
>JABHIC010000244.1 GCA_018671205.1 Gammaproteobacteria bacterium | reverse complement strand
GTGGTGAGAGGGGTACGCAGCTCATGACTGATGGAGGCGAGGAACTCATCTTTGGCACGGTTAGCCTGGTTGGCACTCTCTGCGCTCAATAACTCCCTGATATCCTGGATCACCAGCAGTGTACCCTCAGCCACCTCCCCATCCGCTGGCTTCAGCGGAGCACCCGATACCCGTACCGGAATCTCCTTGCCACTTTTATGGCAGAGTAGCTGGTTGGTGAAGAGCGTGCTGGTCTGTTCGGACGCTGCAAAAAGAGAGGTATAGGGGCGTTCTATCAGCTCATCGGCCCGTTTGCCGGTAAGCTGTTCAAGTTTGGGATTGATTTGGTAAATGATACCGTCTGGATCAAAGACCGCCAGCCCCTCCGTCATGGAGTTGAGAATCAGGCTCATGTGATCTCTGAGTCTCTCTTCCTGCAGCTGGGCGAGCCGGGCCCTGATCTGGGTGTCGACCCGTGCGAGGAGAATGGTAGGTTCAAAGGGCTTGGTGATGTAGTCCGCTCCACCAACCTCAAACCCCGTAACCACATCCGCTGCTTCACTCTTTGCGGAGAGGAAGATGACCGGAATTTCACGAAATCGGGGATCCCGCTTTAGCTGTTGACACAACTCATAGCCTCCAACTCCCGGCATCATCACATCCAGTAGAATCAGGTCTGGGCTGATGGTCTCCATCAGCTCGAGAGCGCTCTCTCCACTCTGGGCAAAGTTGACGCTGTATTGGTGGCTATTGAGCAGCGTCAGGCCGATAATCTGTAGATTATCGGCCTGATCATCAATAGCCAGAATGCGAGGCAATTTATTGTTAGAGATAGACATTAAAATAGAGTGAACTATATTTAGGAGACCCTTTATTTATAGATCATATCAATGTTTGGTTTCAACTGCATCAGGCGGCTCTCTCCTACTCGGCCAGTGAGGCAAAATGTTGATAACGGGCCGTGACCTCTTCCTGACCCATCTGTGCCAGCTGTTTGGCATGTTCCGGGTCACGGTGACGCAGTGTGCTGAAGCGGCGCTCCCCCTGAAGAAAATCTTCATAAGGAAGGGACGGGGGTTTGGAGTCGAGCTGCATGGGTTTTTTATTCTCTCTCTGGCGCCTGGGGTCATAGCGGAACAGTGTCCAGTGACCGCTCTTAACCGCCAACTGCTGTCGTTGATGGTTGTCAGTGAGATCGACCCCGTGGGCGATACAGGGGGCGTAAGCGATAATCAGGGAGGTTCCGGGGTAGGATTCAGCCTCCAGAAAGGTCTTGAGCGTCTGCATATCCCTGGCACCATAAGCGACCTGTGCAACATAGACGTTGCCATAACTGAAGGCGATATCAGCGAGATTCTTTTTCGCGGACTGCTTGCCTCCGGCAGAGAACTTGGTGACTGCCCCCAGTGGTGTTGATTTTGAGGTCTGCCCACCGGTGTTAGAGTAGACCTCGGTATCGAGTACCAGAATATTGACATCACGCCCCGATGCGAGCAGGTGATCCAGTCCACCAAAACCGATATCATAGGCCCAGCCATCCCCGCCGATGATCCAGACACTGCGCCGGACCAATACATCAATTTGCTCAATAAGGGGGCTGGTGTCGGGAGAGGCGATCTGCCCCAGCCGTTGATGCAGCGTTTCAACCCGCTGGCGCTGCTGGTAGATAGCGGACTCACTGCTCTGCTCAGCATTCAGCAGACCGTCTACCAGCTCGTTACCCAGTTCACTACGTAGCAGAGAGAGCCTCTCTCTCACCTCATCTAGCTGACGATCCAGCGCAACCCGCATCCCCATTCCAAATTCGGCATTATCCTCAAACAGGGAGTTATTCCAGGCGGGGCCACGCCCCTCGGTGGTGATACTCCAGGGGGTGGTTGGCAGATTACCACCATAGATGGAGGAGCAGCCGGTGGCGTTAGCCACCACCATCCGCTCCCCGAATAACCGGGTAGCCAGACGGATATAGGGGGTCTCTCCACAACCGGAACAGGCCCCGGAAAACTCAAATAGGGGCTGGAACAGCATCGCCCCCTTCATGGTGGTGGCACGTACCTGGGTGCGGTCATATTCGGGGAGCGAAAGAAAGAGCTCCCAGTGGATACGCTCCTGCTCCAGTAAAGGGGGAGTCAATGGCACCATATTGAGGGCCTTCTGTTGGGGGTTCTCTTTATCATGCACGGGGCAGACCTCAACACAGAGCCCACACCCGGTGCAGTCCTCTGGAGCCACCTGATAGCTGATCTGACTCTGCTGGGGAAACTCCTTGCCCTTGACCGGGGCGTAGCGGAAGCCATCGGGAGCCTCTGCCATGGCATCAGAATGAAATACCTTGCTGCGGATTGCGGAGTGGGGGCAGACGAAGGGGCACTTTCCACAGTCGATAC
>JABHIC010000243.1 GCA_018671205.1 Gammaproteobacteria bacterium | reverse complement strand
CTGTGAGTGCAAGAAAGCACCGCACGGAGAGCCGCAGTGTACATGCGAGTACATGAGGACTCGAGTACGGAGCTGACGCAGCAATCACTGAAAAAGTGCATTTTTAGAGGTGCCCTATAGTCTCTCTCTCCTGACAGCCTATGCCGAGCGCATCATCAGCGTCGTCTCTACAACCTCTGATATCTCCTGATTCAGTTGCTGAACCAGCTCAGGGGCTGCCCCCAGTTGATCCTGGTCAATGGTCTCACAGAGCTCTTTACCCAACCGGGTCAGCTCAGGGTGTCCAAAACTGGTTCCACTCCCCTTAACATTATGGGCAACATCACGAATCTCACTCCACTGCTCATCCTGCAGCGCCGTAAGAAGGGTTATTTTCATGGTTGAGAGCCGCTTGATAAAGAGCTGACTGAGTTCATCACTAATCAGGTTGCCCTCGTCTGGCTGCTCATAAACAGTACCTGCCTCAACAGGATCCAGATAGCGCTCCAACACCTGAAACAGCGCCTGACGGTCAATCGGTTTCCCCAGAAAGTCATCACACCCTGCCGCCTCGAATGCCTCTCGATGGTTGGCCATCAGGTTGGCTGTCAATGCCACAATCGGCCGGCTATAGAAGAGCTGACGCAACATTGTGGTCGCCTCAATGCCATCCATAACCGGCATCTGCATATCCATCAGAATCAGGTCATAGTGGTTACTCAGTGCCAGCTCCATCGCCTCCTGACCATTAACCGCCGTAGTTACATCAATACCGAGTGATAACAGCATGTGCTCAACCAGTAGCCTCATCTCAGGGGTATCATCAGCGAACAGTACCTTGCCGATAAACTGCTGTTGCGTTGCCTGATCACCAGCAGCTCCCTGTTCCACAACGGATAACTCTGCTCCCTGTTCACTCAACTGATAGGGGAGCCGAACCTGAAACCTTGACCCCACCCCGAGCTCACTACTCATTTCGATGGTGCCCCCCATCGTCTGAATCAGATGGTCACAGATATAGAGGCCAATGCCACTCCCCCCTCGTCGCTTATGAGACTGTTCTGCCTGCTCAAAACGGTCAAATAACCGTCTCATATTCTCCTCTGAGATACCAATTCCACTATCCTCAACCACAAACAGCAACTGCTCTTTTGTGGCAGAGGCGGTGAACTCAACCACCCCCTCATTGGTGAATTTAATCGCGTTACTGAGCAGGTTACTGATAATCTGCCGGACTCTCAATTGATCACCCACCACCAGCCCATCCAACACCAGCTGGTTATCTATTTTCAGCCGTATCCCCGCATCCATTGCCTGGCTGGAGAAGGTAAAGCCAATCTCTCCAATCAGTCGGGAGAGGTCATAAGGGGCCACATCCAGAACAAGCTCACCCATCTCCATCTTTGAGGCATCAAGAATATCATTGACCAGGGTTAGCTGACTTTTTCCCGCCTGGTTTATCGAGTGGATCAGATTGAGCTTTAGCTGGTCACTCTCCTTCTCCTCCAGCAACTCGCTATTTCCGATAATCGTCGTCAGGGGGGTTCTCAGTTCATGGCTCATTGAGGCAAGAAACTCATCTCTGGCCCTGTTGGCAATTTCAGCATGCTGTAGTGCGCTCTCCAGCTGTTTTTCTTGCCCCCACTGCAGGGCAAGAGAGAGCGTCAACTGCACTAACTCATCCTGATTAATGGGTTTCAGGAGAAAATCAAACCTGAAGCCGACCCTGTTTCGAATCTCAGTCAGGCTGTAATCCATATGGGCTGTGATAAAGACGATTTTGACCTGTTGGTCCACCTCACGAATCTGTTGAGCCGTCTCCAGCCCCCCCCACCCCATCGGCATACGGATATCCAGCAAGATAACCGTATAGGGTTCGCTCTTCTCTATTGACTCCACCACTTTCTGCAGACCTTCACGACCATCGGTGACCACGCTCAGCTCATAGTGGATCCCCTCCTCCAGAGCTAGTTGTGATGGATTCCCCGAAAGATCCACCATCAACCCTTCTAACTGAGCAGAAATTGGATTATCTTCACCCTTCCCATCAAAAATGGCCTTATATTGCTGAAGAACGGCGGGTTCATCATCAATGGCCAATATGCGGATAGCGAGTGGTGGTTGTTTCAATTCCATACCTTTTACAGTCATATGAATCAGGTAATACTACGTTATAACGATAATAACACAAGCTTAGCCAACAGTAGCTCTCAACAGATCCCCTTACGATTCAGCAGAGCTTATCTTCTCCTCTCCACGCATCACTCGACCGGCTGCCTCCTTGTCCAGTACCCCGGTAAAGAGATAACCCTGTACATGGGGACAGCCATGCTCCTTAAGGAAAGCTGCCTGCTGCTCATTTTCCACACCAACCGCTGCCGGGTTGTGCCCCAGACTAATGACCATATTGATTACTGTCTGCAAAATCCTCTCACTCGATTCCGAACCGATATCATGAATCAACTTTCGGTCAATTTTAACCTGAGAGAGAGGCATGGAGTGGATATCATAGATAGAGATACAGCTGCTACCAAAATGGTCCAGTGAGACCGTCACCCCGATCTCCGCCAGCTGCCGAATCTGTCTTCTGCTAAACTCAATATCCTGCACCAGATAACTCCCAGGAACCTCTAGCTCAAGCCAACTGGCCAGCAGTGGATCGCATTCAGAGAGCTCAAAGGCCTGCAGAATATATTGCACCAGTCTACGGTTGATAAACTCGGCATGGGTCAGGTTCAGAACCAAGTGAGCATCCAGCACTCCCTCCTGATGCCACTCTTTGATCTGTAAAACGGCCTTACGGATGACGAAGACAAAAAGCCGCTCCTCCATATGGCTGAGAATGAAGGTCTCAAGAAACTCATCCGGGGCTAACAGCCCCCGTTCCGAGTGCCTCCAGCGCAACAACACCTCCATCGACAATACCGTTCCCTCCGACAGGGAGACAGAGGGGAGATAAAAGAGTTCAAATTCATCATTCTCCAGCCCATCCCTGATCCCCTCTTCGGATAACCGCTTGTTTGAGATAATGGACTCAATTTCCGGGCCATAAAGGTAATATTGGTTTCGCCCCAGCTCCTTGGCATGATACATCGCGGTATCCGCATAACGGACCAGTTCATACTCATTATCCGTATCGAGCGGGTAGAGTGCACCCCCAATGGTTGCACTGATATGTACCTGACGTGGCTCTGCCTCGCTCAGATCAAGATTGTAGGGCTGGGCAAGTATTTTCAATAGCTTGTCGATCACAAACTCAATGGCCGGGTGACTTTTTACATTATTGATGATCAACACAAACTCATCACCACCGATACGGGCCACAAAATCAACCAGGCGTACGGTGGATTGCAGTCGCCCAGCCACCTGCTGTAGCAGCTGGTCTCCCGCTTGGTGACCCAGCTCATCATTGACCGGCTTAAAGTGGTCCAGATCCAGATAGATCAGAGCAAAGGGAGAGCGATGCTCTATCAGATCCCTAAGAAAAGCCTCGAAAGATTTACGGTTATAGAGCCCCGTCAGGGCATCGGTGTTAGCCAGTGTCTTCAGGTGCTCTTTATAGAAGGAGAGCGCCAGATGGGCGCGCACCCGTGCCTCCAGAATCTCCGGGATGATCGGCTTGGCAACATAATCGACCGCCCCCATATTGAGCCCCTCGACTACATCCTCAACCGCTGCCCGAGCGGTCACAAAGATGACCGGAATATCCCTCAAACTGGGGTTCGCCTTCAACTGCTTACAGACCTCAAACCCGCTAATACCCGGCATAATGACATCCAGCACAATCAAATCGGGACGAGCGCGCTCCATGAACTCCAGAGCCTCTTCACCAGTGAAGGCTTGATGAGGGGTAATTTCACTGGTTGCTCTCAGAATTGAACAGATTAGCTCTGAGTTACTTCTGGAGTCCTCAACCACCAGCACCTGTGCCTTCTCATTCATCATTGATACCCGTTATTAAGCAAAAAGAGCAAGAATCTCATCTTGTGAAAAAGGCTTGCGGATCATTCGATACCCCTCAGGCAGAGATTCGCCCAACTGCTCTTCCTCATAGTCCGCATACGCGGTTACAAAGGTGATATTGATCGTTGGATCGATCTCACGCAGATGTTTTGCGGTCTCCAGACCATCAATCCCCGGGGGCATTCTCATATCTATCAACGCATGGCTATAAGGCGTCCCCGCCTCACTGGCTCGACGTACCTCACGCACGGCATCCAGCCCTTGTGAGAGCAGGTTTACATCATACTGAGGCTCTGTTGCCTCCCCCTCATTGTCATCCTCCTCCATCAGCTCAAAAACTTCCATCAGGGAGTCGCTCAGGTCAGACTCATCATCGGGCAAGCCAAAAATCAATCGGTAGAGCTCAAGGATGGAATAGTCGTCATCGACAACCAAAATTTTCGGAGGATTATCCACTACTGCCACCATCTTTCTGCTCCATCTCAATCGGTAATTTCACACGCATCACCAGCCCCTGATGACGCCCCTGACTCTCTGCCTCAATCTCTCCCCCCAGACTTCTGACAAAGTGTGCGGCGGAGTGGAGACCATATCCACTACCACGCTGTTTGGTGGTATAACCCGTACGAAAGATACTCTCAACCTGTTCTGCCTCTGCTCCGCAGCCATTATCAGCTAACTGGAGCAGAAAGACATTCTCTTCAAGCCGTTTCACGGTTAAGACTAACCTTCCCTCAAGGGTATCGCTATCGAGCATCTCTTCCATCACCGCCTCAAGACTGTTTTTAAGCAGATTAAGCAGTAGCTGAATCAAGGGATTGCGGGGAAGAAGCAGGCTATCAACGGTCGGATCCATCTCTAACTTCAGGGTGGTTCTATACTTATCCATCCGGTCCTCAATCAGATTCAGTGTCTCCTCAACCATCACTTTCAGACTAAAACGGGTTGCGTGCATCACTGGACGAGAGACCTTCTGCTGAATCGATATCACCTCGCCAATATGACGAATCCCCTGATCAAGCTTATCCAGTGCCCCACGGTCAGCAATATTCTTTCCAATCTTATCCAGTGTATCCACTGTCCCGGTCAAAATTTTATAGATCTCATCCTCTCCCCCAGGATCGGCCTCCCCTTCCTTCTCGTCAGCACCACTCTTCCGTTCAAGATAGTGTTTTAATACTCTGGATAGTTTATTGAGTAGTTTGGTATTCTGGCCAATACGTGCCACATGCCCGCTCATCCCGGTGACCACATTCCCTATATTGTGCAGTACGGATGCCCCCATATCTGCTACCCCAGCCTGAAACAGTGCATACTGTTCCTGCTGTTCAGCGCGCACCTGATTTCTAAGGTCATAGATCACCAGCACAGCCCCACCAGCAACCTCTTCTCCCTCTTGCCGTTTGAGCAACGCACCCTGGACATGCACTGGCACCGCCTGCTGATCATCGGTCAGTATTGTCCGCTTTTGATCAAAAAGTGTGCCCTCATCCTCAAATATCTCTTCGATACAGCGCCCCTGTAACGCACCACTCTCAACCCCAACCAGCTGTTCCAATTTTTGATTAACACGCTGGATAAGATGGTTTGCATCCGTCACCACCAACCCCTCATTCATCGATTCAAGAATCAGCTCGATACGCTCTTTTACCCGCTCCAGCTCACGAGTACGGCGCGCTACCTGCTGCTTCAGTTTGCGGTTCCAGAGTATCACCAGAAAAATAATAATACCCATTACACTGGCAACCCCCAGCAGCGGCAGTAGCAGTTGCTCCAGTATCAGTACTGAGGGTTTTGGCTGTGGCCGATAATAGAGCGCATCAATATCGACCTCCTGCTGAAGAAAGCCCAGATCCTTGAAGGTATCCTGAATATGGAGCCAGCGCTCCCGATGCATATAGCCCAGTTGAACCAGCAGAGGCTGAACCATTTCACGCATCTGCGCTGCCTCATACTGAAGATGGGCCCGACTGCGATTTTGTGTGTTGTATTTCTCAAGAATGAGGTCAATCAGCGCCTCTGTATGCGACATCGCATACCCCCAACCCTTCATACTCGCCTCATAAAATCGCTGCATGCGCTGCGGATGCTGCTCTATCTCCTGCTCAGTGGTCACCAGTATATCACTGTAAAAATCGATCCCATAACGGCTGGGGTGAAGATACCGGTTACCGACCCCCAACTCATCAAGAATGAACCCCTGATCGGTGATGTAGGCATTAAAGGCATCGGTCTTACCCTCAACCAGATCGAGTGGGTTATAGCTGGTCGGCTGAAGCGTGTACGACTCTGCTGTCACTCCCGCCTGTTTGAGCATGGCCAGAATCGATGCATCGTGTGCGCCATAATCCAGCATCACCCGTTTTCCACGCAACGCCTCCGGCTCCTCAATCCCGGAATCTTGGGTCACCAACAGTGCCAATGGATCATGCTGTGTAATCGCTGCCAACGCCACCAGAGGCTTCCCCTCTGAGCGGTAGACCATCACATCACTCCCCATCACAACATACTCTGCATCCCCCTGAGTCAGTACCTCGACGGGTGGGCGAGTCAGTGGATGCTCTAACAGGGTGACATCCAGCCCTGCTTTGGCGTAATACCCCTGCTCAAGGGCGGCATAATAGCCGGCAAACTGGAATTGGTGCAGCCACTTGAGCTGTAACCGAAGAGGCTCCATTTTCGGCTGCGGAGACTCTGCAGCGGCCACCGTGTGAAACAGTAGTGTCAGCAGGAGCCCCGCCACTCCACTCCAGAACCAAGCCGACAGCATTAAGGCAGCTGGAGGCTGCTGTTGCTTACACATCGAACCCATCACCCTACAGAATCCCCCCAACCATGATGACTCATATCGTTAATCCTAGAAACTTAGGTTA
The DNA here is from genome assembly GCA_018671205.1 of Gammaproteobacteria bacterium. Taxonomy (GTDB): domain Bacteria; phylum Pseudomonadota; class Gammaproteobacteria; genus Thiopontia. The sequence goes on along the minus strand of JABHIC010000243.1, from coordinate 1,737 downwards.
ATAGTACATCGTGGATTTTGGTGTATCCAGAAAAGTTTCAGGGGTCATTGGTTCCACAGGTACCGTCGGGGCAGAATCCCGTTACAGCGGAATCCTCCTTATCGACCGTATACATATCCTGCTCTCGCTTGTGACGCTCTGCAAGGGCATCCTTGGTACGCGCATCCCAGAGATGTTTACGCTTTTCGGAGCGCTCTTCCCACGCCCCCTCACGCTGCTTAACCAGTTTTTCGCCGAAGAAGATCTGACGCATCAGACGATCCCCCAGCTCTAGCAGCCTCATATCATCCTTGATCGCCTCGACCAACTCATCCTCGGGGATCTCATACGCCTTTTCAAACCCCTCAGAGAGGACAAAGTCACGAAAACGGTCGATGTCGTAGGTGGCCATAAAGTAGAAGCTGAGGCTGTTTTTGGAGAGGGTTCCAATCGCTGGCCCCCCAGATTTTTTCTTCAGAATCAGGCGACGGTACATATGGGAATTTTTATCGTACTCCTCTACCTGCTGCTCTTTGCGGTACTCATCAATGGTCAGTTCACGATCCTCTTCATGTCCTTTACAGTAGGACTCTTTGACCAGAAAGTAGTGTTCCTCTTCCTCATTCACATTCTGCTTACGCAGGGAGAGGTGACCCACCGGGTAGTAGCGACAGGCCATCGGACGGTGTTCATAGACGCTGCACCCCTCTTCCGTCATAAAGTGACAGGTGGTGCTCTCATCCTTGTGACGCAGCTTTACACCGGGGAGGCGATCATTATCCATCTCAAAGGGGTAGGTGTGCTCTTTAAGAAATTCCGTCGAGGAGAGTCCAAGATACCCTTTCAAACGAATCACATCATAGGAGGTCAAGGGAATGTCGGCCTGTTTACAACATTCATTGAAACAGGAGACCCCTTTATGACAACTGAATTGTATCTTTGCGGAGCCATTGAGCTGTGTTGGGATGGCGGGGCTACTGACCGGAAGTTCGAATGGTGTTTGCATGTTGATTTACCTCTTGTACTGCGGAACGCCCACTTGCGCGGGAGAAAATTTGTAGATCTTGCGTCGACTTTCTTGATTCAACGGAGGACTCCGGGATTATACAGGAGCCGCAAGATAAAAGAGTCCGGGTGTCTCACGACACCCGGACTCTCCTCACATCAACTATTCAGTTAAGTTAAAACTTACTTGAACAGCTTGGACTTATCGACCAGATCCTTGTGTGCACGCTTGAAGCATGTCCACTTACCAGACTCTTTGTCATAGATGGAGTTTACGAAGCACTTCCAGTTCTCTTCGTCGACAAAGTTCTTGTCTGCACGATAGTAGAACCCAGGATAACGAGACTCCTGACGGAACTCGATATGCTTCAGGTGAGCCTCAGCCGTAAGGATACGGTGATAGTTCTCCCAGGCACGCAGCCACTCGTGAAGATCTTTCGCACGCATCTTCTCGGCATCTTCCTTCAGCATGTCGATCTTCTCACCCGCAACGCGCATCATCTCGGCATTGGTGGTGTAGTAGGTTGCAACACCCGCTACGTACTCGTCCATGATCTTCTGCAGACGGAACTGCAGCATCTTGGGCGTGATGTAGTTAGGGTTAACGTCGATTGCTGTAGAGTAGTCTTTATGCTCCATGTAGGTCATAACAGGCTTGAGGATCTCCATGACCAGGTCATCAACATCCGTATCCAGCTCTGGAGTCCAATCCTTGTTATCCAGTACATACTGAACCATGGATTTGGCTGCCAT
>JABHIC010000242.1 GCA_018671205.1 Gammaproteobacteria bacterium | reverse complement strand
CTGCGTACTGCATTAGTGGAGAGTAAGGAAGAAAATGTCTGGGTAGAGTTTGCGGTAAGAGACAATGGTATTGGTATTGATGAGAAAACATTAGAGCGCCTCTTCCAGCCATTTGAACAGGCGGAAAACTCTACCACACGACGCTTTGGAGGAACCGGGTTAGGATTGATCATTACCCATGATCTAACAGAGCTTATGGAAGGTAAAATCCGTGTAGAGAGCAGGCCAGGTCAGGGCAGTCTTTTTACTGTGCGTATCCCCTTTGGATATGTAGAGGAGCCTCCTACAGAGGAGTCTTCATTGCTGAGTGACCTTGATTGCATTATCGTTGCTTATGAGACTCATCTGGCAGATGACTATGGACGATATCTACAACATGCCGATGCACATGTACATCATGTGAAGAGCATTGAGGACGGGTACGCATTGCTACAGACAGATTTTGAGTTCTCCGACCCTGTTTGTCTGCTGGTTGTAGGAGAATCAGGAAAACACTCTGCCCAGGAAAAAATTGAAGAGATAAGGAGTTACTACTCAAACCAACAAGCTCAGCCCCCGTTGGTGAGTTATCTCTCTGTTGAGCGGGGGAAGCGACAAAAACCTCGTCGGCTCTCAGAGAATATTATACAGATTGGCTGGGAGATGCTTAGTAGGAGAGATCTTCTTCATGCTGTGGCTGTAGCATCTGATCGTGCAGAAATAGAAAAGCATAAAGAGACTCCAGGCACAGGAGATCTATCACCTGAGGATACCGTCCAACAAAATAAGAAGATCTTGTTGGCTGAGGACAATGAAATCAATCAAGACGTGATCCTACGCCAACTTTCTATGTTGGGCTATAGCGCTAAGGTTGCATCAAATGGAGCAGATGCGCTGAAGGTGTATGAACTAGGATATTTTGACCTCATTATGACTGATCTACATATGCCTGATCTGGATGGATATGGCCTAACCCAAGCGATCCGGGCTATTGAAAAAGAGGGCTCACAACAACCTGTCCCCATCATTGCAATTACTGCAAATGCGTTAAAAGGTGAGGAGCAGAATTGTCTGTCTATTGGTATGAATGGTTACCTCTCTAAGCCAGTAGGGCTAAAGCAGCTGCAGACAGAGTTGGATAAGTGGCTTTCATGAGGTAAAAATGAGTTGATCATAGGCTGTGTGTTATGTTCCACCTTATTCGTAGAATAGCAGCTTGAGCTAAAGCTGACCGGCTAAAGCCGATGATTTCGAACTTGAACAGGGGAATCAAATAATCTTCACATACCTCCGAATTACTCCTCAAAATTATCTATAATTAGAGACCTGTCCCCGTGGCACAACTGGATAGCGCAATGCCCTCCTAAGGCGTAGGTTAGAGGTTCAAATCCTCTCGGGGACGCCAAATCTACAGTCGGGATAGGGAGACCCTCACGGGCTTTCCCTCCCACTTCCAGGCAGACTATCGCAGCTCGGTAATGACGATAACTGTTATCAAATTGCATCATCGAACAGGCACCAATCTCCCCTATCTCTGGATTTCATCAACAGCGGCCTGCAGCCGCTCTGTGGGGTAGCCATGAAGATTGTTCAACAGTACCTGTTCCATCTGCTCCCGCTGGAAGCCGCTATACTCTTTGCACCAGTGCCCCACCAGCTCATCCAGTAGCTGTTGGCGCTGTTTATCCTCAAAAAAGATGGTTGTCATTGAATGGTTACTCCTGTCTTATAACCAACCAATTATATCAGGTATTATTTCCGAGGGGAATGGTGTTGTTGGGGGGATCACAATAATGGTAAGGTTCCCCAGATACCCTCCTTCTCTACGTGACGTGCGTTTGGAAAAACTTCATGGATTCACAAACAACTAGAGCCACCACCCTTCCACTACTCCTTGGTTTTTCTTTACTACTGATATTAATGGGCGTACAGGTAATTCAGGCTCTCTCTGGCATCCGCTCTATGCGTGAGGATATGCAACAGATTGTCGAGGATAAGCTGGTCAAAAACAATCTGGCACAAGCCATGCTGAGTTCTGCCCGAGAGCGTGGGATGATTCTGACGCTGATCTATTACGAGGAGGATCCATTCGAGCGCGATGAGCTGACCATCAAGTTCAGTAACTATGCGGGATCATACCTGGCTGCTCGTGAGAAACTCCGAGCCATGAACCTCTCCCCCGAGGAGCGGGAGGTGCTGGTAAAGCTGGATAAACAGACGGAACAGGGCACCCCGGCGATGTCTCGAGTGATGTCATTATTACTCTCCGACGAGGGGATGAATGAGCTTGAACGCGACGAGGCGATGGTATTAATTCGAGATATCGCCATCCCGGCAAGAGAGGCTGTGAGCACCCATCTACAGAGAATTTCACAACTGACACTTGATAGTAGTAAACAGGCGATTGCGGAGGCGGAATTCAACTACTATAGTACCCGCGAGCAGTTATTATCGCTTGCAATCGCGATCTTTGTGGTCGCTCTCATTATTATTTTTGTGGTCTACCGCAAGGTAACTGATACCGCTGACCAGATCGATAAAATGCATAAGGAGATGCATCAACAGGTCAGTGAGACGGTACTGATGTTCAAGGTATCAATGGCACTGATACAGCACTCGATGAGGGGGGGAGACCATTCAATTCGGGATGTAATCGATCAACTCTCTGGAAAGGAGGCTCTCTCAAACGCGGTCCGCGAGCAGATTATTGAACTGCGCAGCTGGCAGGAGCAGTTACTGCAGGAAAGCAGAGCATCAGAGGAGCAGTGTGATCTGTATGAGACCCAAATGGGGTCACTGGAGACCGTATTTGAACAGAGCGACCACTCACTAGAGCAGACCCTTATCATCGCCATTACCGCCTTTCAGGGGTTTGACCGCATCACTCAACAGCTGGAACATATCGGCAAAAACCTGAATGAGACCGCTGAACTTTTGAGCGATCCGTTAAGAATTAATGACCCTGTGGCATGGAAGACCGTTCAGCAGGAGATGCGTGATGACTTTGTGACCGTGGATGCCCAGGTACTTTATGATGCTATTATGGGCGGAGAGGATACGGATACCGCCCTGAAGAGAGCCGATGAGGTTCGACGTAGCGCACAAGACCATTTCGAGATGTTTTGACAGCCCCCTCGAAACCAGTAATATCCCATTATCAGACAACCGTTATAAAAGGAAACATTGATGAATAAAATTCTTGCCGTAGATGACTCGGCCTCACTACGCGGAGCAATCACTTTTGCTCTGACCAAACTTGGAAAGTTTGATATTGTTGAAGCCGAGGATGGTGCTCATGCATTAGGGGTAATTGATCAACACAGAGAGCAGGGCACCTCTACCTTTGACCTGATTCTCGTTGATGTCAACATGCCCAAGATGAATGGTTTTGAAATGATCGAACAGGTACGTGAAATGCCGGACTACCGCTTCACTCCCATCCTCTTTCTCACCACAGAAAACTCGAATGAGTCAAAAGCGAAAGGACGCAAACTGAACGCTACCGGGTGGATTACCAAGCCTTTCAGTCCAGAGAACCTTCTTGGCATTGTAGAGCGTGTTCTACACAAATAATGGCACGGCCTCCAGAGCGACACAACCATCACGGCTGACTAGGCTCTCTACTGTGCAGCTAAACCTTGAATGCAGAATTGCAATAAGAAAGGGGCTTTTGATAGCCAAATTGATGTAACCAGCTTCACCTTGCTGCTGGGGTTCGGGCTACTGTTATCCCTGCTGGTTGTCCAGATGACACTATCCTACTCTGAAATCGAGTCTCAGAGAAACCACATGAGCCAAGTGGTCGATGAAAAAATCAAGAAAAACAACCTCGTTCAGACCATGCTGGATAGCGCACAAGAGCGCGGTACAATCCTGACTCAAATCTATTATGAAGATGACCCATTTCAACTCGATGAGATGGCGATCCGCTTCAGCAACCTGGCCGGGATATTCATGTCAGCAAGAGAGCAGCTGACCGCAATGGAGCTTACCCACGAGGAGTTTGATGCCCAGGAGTCAGCCCGCCAGGAGTCGGGCAAAGGGACCGAAATCTTTCAACAGGTGTTTAAGTTGGCACTCTCTGAACAGTGGGCGGAGATTGAGGTACGAGAGAGGGCGTTAGATCTGCTTCAGGAGCAGGCCATACCTGCCTGCCGGTCTGCCCGCAACAGCATCAAAAAGATTCGTAACATAACTGAGGCCAGTGGTGAAAAGGCGATTGAGCAGGCGACTGCAGAGTACCAAGAGACGCAACGGTTACTCTGGTTACTCGGAGCTGGAATTTTTCTATTATCTGCACTCATCGTCTTTCAGGTCTATCGTCGCGTCACCGCCGCTTCTCATTTATTACAGACCATTCACCAACAGATGGGGCAGCAGGTTTGTGAAACCGTGACCATGTTCAATGTATCCATTGCATTGATTGAACACTCCATATTGGGGAGAGATGAATCGACCCGGCGGATGATTGACCAACTCACACAACGATCTCAGGAGATCCATCAAACCCGTACCGCATTGAAGCAGCTTCTGGATCAGCAGAAACACTCTTCTGCCGACCCCCTCCCTCTGGAGGCAGCGCTTGAACAGGATGCCGATGCGATGGAGCACTCACTAAGTGATGCCATTGTCACCCTCCAGGATTTTGACCGGATCTCTCAGCAGCTAAAGCAGGTCATCAACAACCTCAATATCACCTCCGCCCTGATCAATGACCCCTCTCGCATTTACGATCCAGAGGCTTGGGCAGCACTCCACCAACAGATACAGTCCACTTTTGTGATGGAGGATGCACAGACACTCTATGAAGATATCCTTCATGGTAGCAGCATAGAAGAGGCTCTGAAAAAGGCACAACAGCTCAAGGAGCATAGCAAGGGCTCTTTTGAGCTGTTTTAGTAGCCTGTCCGAGAATACGACAGGGTGGGGTCAGGTACTCGCTCTCGTGTATTTCGTACAACCCCAATAATACATTATAAGCGACTGTTTTAGAAATGGAATATTGTAGTTTTACCTGAGATTCTCTTGAATCATCGAAAGCAAAACCTTCCCGTTTTACCTTCTCGATTTGGTCACTTATCTTCTGAAATTCTTTCCATCAATTCGGTCATTCGAGGCTTCTTGGGGAACCAGAGACAAGCCCTATTTTCCCCAACCAGACCGATTTACCCTCTGTTTCGTCCTTGATCTACTGTGCAGGGAAGTTGCCGAACATGATGTCTGGGAAGTTGTGACTTCTCTGTCATCCGGTGTTTGTCAACGAAGTTGTCCGACTTTTCTCACGCAACCTTAAGGGGATCTCTAAAAATACCCCCTTTTCCATCTCAAACTGATACAGTCAGAACTTAGAAAATAACTCAGGATAATTCCGAAATGCAGCCCAGCTTCTTCGATGTAGATCAAAGGCATGAAGAGATTTCCAAGATGGGG
>JABHIC010000241.1 GCA_018671205.1 Gammaproteobacteria bacterium | reverse complement strand
GTTGCCGAGGTGATGAAACGTACTGCGGATGGTGATTTGAGTCAGGGTATTGATGGCGAACATCCGGGGCAGCTTGCCGTGCTGACTCAATCGATTAACCACTCGCTGGCCAATCAGCGCAAGATTGTCGGAAATGTACGAAATTCCGCCAACATGATTCGTCATGGGGTTGGAGAGATTGCGGATGGAAACAGTAACCTCTCACAACGTACTATCGAGCAGGCGGCCAGTCTGGAGAAGACGGCGACCAGTATGAAGGAGATGGCAAGCACCGTAAAGATGAATGCAGTCAATGCCTCTCAGGCGACCCAAATCGCGGTTGAGGCACGCAATCAGGCAGAGAGTGGTGCAGCCGTTGTCAGTGATGCGGTGGTTGCGATGGGACGGATCAATGAGTCTAGCGCAAAGATTGCAGAAATTATTATCCTGATTGACGGGATCGCTTTTCAGACCAACTTGCTGGCACTGAATGCTGCGGTCGAGGCGGCACGGGCAGGAGATCATGGTCGTGGGTTCGCGGTGGTTGCGGGTGAGGTGAGAACCCTGGCGCAACGTTCAGCCGATGCGGCAAAGGATATTAAGCAGCTTATCGAGGATAGTGCAGATCGGGTTAAAGAGGGGGGGGAACTGGTTGAGCAGAGTGGAGAGGCGCTACAGTTCATCCAGGGGTCGGTTAAAAAAGTAAATGATATTGTGAGTGATATTGCCGCGGCTAGTGAGGAGCAGTCCAGAAATGTGGCACAGGTTAATAGCTCGGTTGCTCAACTGGATGTGAGTAATCAGCAGAATAGTGCACTGGTTGAGGAGGCGGCTGCAGCCAGCGAGTCGATGGATGAGCAGGCAGGGGAGCTTGCCCAACTGGTGGATCTCTTTCAGCTGGGGGAGGATGATCAGGCCTAATCCAGATCAGCACTCTTCCAGGTTTTTGATGGCCCAGACGGCGGCCTCTACGCGGCTTTTCAGGTGTAGTTTTTTCAGAATATGTTTCATATGCACCTTGACGGTGCCGTCTGATATTTCTAGTTGGCGTGCCACCCGCTTGTTACTCATGCCCACCATCACCAGCTGGAGAATCTCATGCTCTCTGGTGGTCAGAGCCGCCTCTGTTGAGCTGTCTGGGGAGCTGCTGTCGTTACGAATGGATTTGGCCAACAGGCTGGTTAACTGTTCACTGATTACCGTATGACCCTCAGTGGCTTGTGATATTTTATCCAGGATATCCTCTGGCTCCATATCCTTAAGCAGGTAGCCATCTGCGCCACAACGGAGTGCATCAAGAACATTCTCTTCATGGTTTGAGACGGTCAGCATAATGATCTTCGATGAAATTTTCTTCTGCTTGAGCCGCTGGAGTGTCTCAATACCGGTAATTCCCTTCATATCGACATCGAGTAGAATCAGGTCAGGCATGAGTTGAAACGCCAGTGTAATACCCGCCTCACCGTCTGCTGCCTCACCGATTACCGAGAGGTTGGGGTTCATGGAGATTAGATTTTTAACCCCTTTGCGAAAGAGTGGATGGTCATCAATGATTAAGAGGGTCGTTAAATTTGGTTGAGCCATGACTGGATATTTCCATCGGTTGGTGAGTTCTGATACTGCTCTGGAATAAAGTTTATCACTATCGTGGTGCCACCCCCGAGACGTGCCTTGATCTCATACTCTCCGTTGATGGATTGAGCGCGCTCCTGCATGATCGAGAGCCCATAGTGCCCCTCTTTTTCTGTCATTGAGTCAAGGCCAATACCATCATCTTGTATCGTGAGTATGATCCGGTGTGTGGGTGTACAGCGAAACTCAACCCAAATATGGTCAGCTTGTGAGTGCCTGAAGGCATTGTTCAGCGCCTCACCAAGGATCTGGGCCAGATGAATGGACTCATAAGGGGTGATTTTGCACCCTTCCATCCGAATGTCGGTGATTAAGGTGGCCTCTCCACGCCGTTTAAAGCTCTCAATCGTCTGCTCAATGCTCTTTTCAATGCTGACCGGGTCGTTGGAGAGGCGGAAGGCGGTGATGAGCTCCCTCAGCTGGCGGTAAGCATTGTTGAGTTCACTGCGCACCTCCGCAATGATGGATTGAACCGGTTGGCTGTTTTCAATGGTTGAGAGAAGTGCCTGGCTTCGGCTAACCTCAATTTTGAGGAAGCTGAGGGACTGGGCCAGTGAGTCATGGAGTTCACGGGCAATACTGCTTCTCTCTTGAAGGCGGTCATGTTCGCGCTCTTTTTGCAGGCGGCTTGCGATATACAGTGCGAGGCCAATCTGTTCTGAAATGATCTGTAGTGTTGACCGTTGCCACTCGGTGATGCGATCCTCGCGGTTGTCAATAATAAGCAGCCCATAGGCGGCGTCGCGGTGTTGGATGGTCAGAGTAATCTTGTGTTTGTTCTGTTGAGCGGGATCGTGACAGTGGTAACAGTCAGAGAGACAACTCTCTTCGTATTGGGTGGATGCCAGTAGGTGCCCACTCTTGTTGGCGCTGCTGGAGAGGCAGATCAGGCCAGAGTGGATACCCAGATATTGATTGATCTTTTCAAGAATCTGGTCATAACTCTTGGTGTGGGTGGGGGACTGACTGAGTATTCTGGTGGTGTGATAGAGCAGCTCCATCGCGTTTTTTTTCTGTGAAAGGTCGGCAGTTTTATCACGAATCTCCCGTTCCTGGTTGGTGTAGGTCTCTGAGAGCTCAATAGACATGGCATTAAAGGTGTTTGCCAGTGCGGAGAGCTCATTGTTTCCATCGATAATGGCTCGATAGCTAAAATCGCCCTGTCGTATCCTCTCTGTGGCGATCGCTAACGTCTGTAGTGGGGCAATCACCCTGAAATGGAGCGAGATCAGGGTGAGCAGAACAATCGTGATTGCAATGAAAAGAGTGGTGAGGCCGATCAAATGGAGTGTTTGGATCTGCTCCTCTATCTTGTTCTCCAGCGCATTGACTAATTGGTCGATTTTGGCCACAAAATTATGAACCGCCTCTAGATAGTGCATATGATCCGGGCTTCCAGTTGTAGAGAGAAAGCTCTCTTTCTGGAGGGGATTTACCTTCTGGTTCTCATAGAGATAGAGCAGAGGTCTGATCTGCTCCTTCCAGGAGTCTATTACCTGTTGATAATTCTGATAAATAGGGCTATCGGGGTTTTGCGGGATCGCATGGCTGAGCAAGGGGTCGTAGAGGCGCGACTCGAAATCATAGAGGTAGTGAGGGGCAGAATGGTCGGTCTCAGGGTGACTCATTCGATGGAAGAGGTTGGTTGAGGTCTGAAAGGACTGCATACGTAGGGCGCCGGCTCGATTAATGGCGCTGCCCATACCGCTGATCGATTCGGAGATAAAAATGGAGCTGAGCATGCTGGAGAATGTCAGCAAGACAATCCCGACCATGGCGATTCCGAAACGGAGGATGAGTGACTGTCTGTTGGAATGAGTGGACATAGGTCGATGGGATGGGGTGGCAGAATAGAGAGGAATATAGGGGTACCCCGTAAGGTACTAGGATTCGGTGAGGGATCCCACTATCGTATAGTTTTTTTTATAAAATACAATAGTTACAGTGAGATAGTTTGATACCCCTTGTACCACCAAAGAGGTATCGGGGGCTGTACTGGTGTGCTGTAGCAGGAGGGTGATGGCTTGTACAGTCAACATAAGTGGGGTTAGATGCGGCCTGAATACCCAAAGTGGGTTGCAAATGTAGTGCTACCAAGAGGAATGAAAATGCCAAGTTTCAGAACTAAACAGCTCTCAGTGTTGACTATGAACACCTTTGCCTTTACCGCATGTTTTGCCGTATGGGTGATGTTCTCGATTATTGGAATCCCGATTAAGGAGTTATTAACCCTGAGCGAGACACAGTTCGGCCTGTTGATTGCTACCCCGATTCTTACCGGTTCGGTGACCCGGCTACCAGTGGGGATGATGACAGATAAATTTGGTGGACGGATTGTCTACTTCCTGCTGATGCTGGCCACCATTCTTCCACTCTGGTTTATCGGTGAGGCCACTGAATATTGGCAGTTCCTTGTGTTGGGGCTGTTTGTTGGTATTGCGGGTGCCTCATTCTCGGTCGGAATCGCCTACACCGCACGCTGGTTTACCAAAGAGAAGCAGGGTTTTGCGATGGGTATTTTTGGTGCCGGTAATGCGGGAGCCGCACTAACCAAGTTTGTTGCCCCCTCTCTGGTGGTGGCCTATGGGTGGGAGATGGTTCCCAAGGTCTACGCGGTTGCGATGTTTGTGGTGGTGGTACTCTACTGGATGTTCACCTATGAGGATCCTGAACATAAAGTGGGATCCCATGTCACCGTTGCCGATCAGTTAAAGATGCTGAATGATCCCAAAATCTGGAAGTATATGCAGTACTACTCCCTGGTCTTCGGTGGTTTTGTGGGGCTCTCTCTCTGGATGACCAAATATTATATCTCGGAGTACGGCTTTGATCTCACCACGGCTGCGCTGTTGGCGGCGGTGTTTGTGCTGCCATCAGGTGTGATTCGTGCGCTCGGCGGCTGGTTCTCAGATAAGTATGGTGCCTATAAGGTGACCTGGTGGGTGATGTGGATCTCCTGGGTCTGCCTCTTCATTATGTCCTACCCACAGACAGAGATGGTCGTCAAGACCGTCAACGGAGATGTGGCCGTAGGTATTGGACTGAATGTCTGGGTATTTACCAGTCTGCTCTTCGTAGTGGGGATCGCCTGGGGATTTGGTAAGGCCTCCGTGTTCAAATTCCTCTCCGATGAGTACCCCGATAATATCGGAGTCGCTTCTGGAATTGTGGGGCTGGCCGGTGGTATGGGCGGTTTTCTGTTGCCCATTATGTTTGGCGCGATGATTGATTTTACCGGTGTCAACAGTACTGTCTTTATGCTGCTCTACGGTGCCACCTCAGTCTCTCTGGTCTGGATGCACTACACCTTCGCACAGGATAAACAGCAACAGGATGTGCAGATCGCGAAGGATCATGTCATGAATGAGTATGAGAAAACTCATGAGGATATTGAGGCCTATGCGGTTGCCAAAGCGGCTGTAGATCAATCCGAGATGATTGAGGAGTTCTATAACAGTTACACCACCTCCCTGGAACGGGCGAGGAGTGACGCTGAGCGTATCAAGAGAGAGCGTGAGCAGCAGAGCTCAGCGGGTCGAAGCGAGACTCTGGAGTAGGTATATTTAAGCTTGAACCTGGAGGGCCAGGTTTAGGTGGTTTGCCAGGTAGTTGTATTTTAGCTTTTGTGTTCAACAATTAAGGAGACAGCAATGTCGGATATCACCAAGTGGGACCCGGAAAATGAAGAGTTCTGGGAGTCGGAAGGGAAGAAGGTCGCAAATCGAAATTTGTGGATCTCGGTTCCCAGTCTGTTAAATGGTTTTGCGGTATGGCTCTACTGGGGCATTATTACGGTACAGATGATCAATCTGGGCTTCCCCTTTGCAAAACCAGAGCTCTTTACCCTGATGGCGATTGCCGGCTTGACCGGTGCGACACTGCGAATTCCCAGTAGCTTCTTTATTCGTATCGCGGGTGGTAGAAATACCATCTTCTTCAGTACTGCCCTGCTGATGATTCCAGCGATTGGAGCCGGTATCGCGCTACAGGATAAGGATACGCCGCTCTGGACCTTCCAGATTCTGGCCTTCCTCTCCGGCTTTGGTGGCGGGAACTTTGCCTCCTCAATGTCCAACATCAGCTTCTTCTTTCCCAAGAAGCAGCAGGGATTGGCGCTGGGTCTGAATGCCGGACTGGGTAATGCGGGTGTAACCACCATGCAGATCCTAGTTCCACTGGTGATGACCTTTGGTATCTTTGGTGGTGAGTCCATGACCCTGGTCAATGCCTCGGGAACCCTGATTGGAAAGATCCCCGCTGGCTCGGAGACCTATATCCATAATGCGGGTTTTGTCTGGCTGTTATTCCTCGTTCCACTGGCCTTTGCCGGATGGTTTGGAATGAATAACCTCAAGGTGGAGCATGTTACCCCTAATCTGCCTTCACCCATCGGCGCCTTCACCATGATCTCCATGATGCTGATGATTGGTTTCATTACTGCGGCCGCGGGTCTCTATGTGATTCTTCCAGACCCTACCGGTATCGGTGCACCTGGGTGGGCAAAATGGCCGGTCATTGCGGTGATTCTGTTCATGACCGTGCAGCTCCTCAAGATGTTGCCTGGCAGTATCAGCGACAACCTGAAACGCCAGTACCAGATCTTTGGGAATAAGCATACCTGGGTGATGAGTATTATCTATACCATGACCTTCGGTAGCTTTATTGGGTACTCTGCGGGTTTTGCACTGGCCATCAAGGTGGTCTTTGGATTTACCCATGTGATGGGTGTGGATGGGGTGATGAACCATGATCTGGCCAACCCGAATGGTCCATCGGCATTGATGTACGCCTGGATGGGACCCTTTATTGGCGCGTTGATTCGTCCTATTGGTGGCTGGATGGCCGATAAAATGGGCGGGGCAAAGGTTACCCAGTATGTCTCTATTGTGATGATTGGTAGTGCCCTGGGTGTGGCTTACTTCCTTGCGGCAGCCTACAAGTCTGCAACGCCAGAGGAGTTCTTCTTCCCCTTCTTTATCCTCTTCCTGCTTCTCTTCGCGGCAACAGGTATTGGTAATGGCTCTACTTTCCGTACCATTGCAATGGTATTCGACAAGGAGCAGGCGGGCCCAGTACTGGGTTGGACCTCAGCGGTGGCGGCCTACGGTGCCTTTATTATTCCGAAGGTATTTGGTGAGCAGATTAAGGCAGCAACTCCGGAGAATGCACTCTACGGATTCGCGGTCTTCTACACGGTCTGTCTGGTACTGAACTGGTGGTACTACCTCGGTCCAAAAAGAGAGTTTGATAACCCATAATAAAAATCAGAAGATCCATCGTGCCGAAAGGTCGGCCGATGGATTTTTCTGTTATTTACCTGTTTAACTCCAGTTACCATAATTAAGGAGAGTTATTTATGAGTCATTTTCTTGATCGTCTGAACTATTTTGGCAAAGTCAAGGATACCTTCTCAAAGGGGCACGGAATTGTGACCCAAGAGGATCGTCAGTGGGAGGATACCTACCGTAATCGTTGGCGTCATGACAAGGTGGTTCGTTCCACCCATGGCGTAAACTGTACCGGTGGTTGCTCCTGGAAAATTTTTGTCAAGAACGGGCTGGTTGCTTACGAAATGCAGCAGACGGACTACCCCCGTACCCGTGATGATCTTCCCAACCATGAGCCCAGAGGTTGCCAGCGTGGTGCCTCATTCTCATGGTATCTCTATAGCCCGCATCGGATTAAGTACCCTCTGGTACGCGGTCGTCTGGTAGACCTCTATCGCAGAGAGCGTGCCAGTGGCAAGGATCCGGTAGATGCCTGGGCAGCTATCCAGAATGATCCGACCAAGCGTGGCAGTTATGTCGGTGTTCGGGGGCTGGGAGGCTTTGTTCGTGCCGAGTGGGACGAGATGGTGGAGATGATAGCCGCCGCAAATATACATACGATCAAGAAGTGGGGGCCGGACCGTATTTATGGGTTCTCTCCGATTCCTGCGATGTCGATGATCTCTTATGCGGCTGGCTCCAGGTACTTATCCCTAATTGGTGCTGGAGTGGGCTCTTTTTATGACTGGTACTGTGATCTACCACCGGCGTCTCCTCAGGTTTGGGGGGAGCAGACCGATGTACCAGAGTCTGCCGACTGGTATAACTCAAAATACATTATCGTCTGTGGGGCTAACCTGCCGATGACCCGTACCCCGGATGCCCACTTTGCGGTGGAGTCACGGTATAACGGAACCAAAATTGTCTCTATGGCACCGGATTATGCAGAGTATGTGAAGTTTGCCGACCTCTGGATGCCGGTTAAGCAGGGTACAGACGCCGCAGCCTTCCTGGCGATGGGACATGTCGCGCTGAAAGAGTTTCATGTCAATCAGCAAGACCCCTACTTTGCCGAATATGCACGTAGCTTTACCGACTTCCCCATGCAGGTTATTTTGAGTGAAGTTGAGGGGCAGCGAGTGACCGGGCGATTCCTGCGCGCCTCTGATTTTGATAACAACATGGGGGAATCCAATAATCCTGAATGGAAGACCATTGTTTACGATACCAAGAGTAAGGCTTTTGTGGCCCCGAATGGATCGGTGGGCTTCCGTTGGGGTGAAGAGGGGAAATGGAATATCCTCGAACAGGCCAATGGTAGTGAGATTGATGCCGAACTGAGCTGTATCGACAACAAGGATGAGGTCGTTGATGTGGCCTTCCCTCACTTTACTCCAGAAGATGGCGATACGCTGGTTCGCAAGATTCCGGCACGTAAGCTGACGCTGGCCTCTGGTGAAGAGGTCTATGTCGCCTCCGTATTTGATCTACAGGTTGCCCAGTATGGTATCGACCGTGGTTTGGGTGACAATCTGGCCACCTCCTATGATGATGCAACGGTTCCCTATACCCCCGCATGGGCGGCAAAGGTAACGGGTGTACCCGCAGCAGATCTTGAGCGTACTGGCCGAGAATTTGCGGATAATGCATCGAAAACACGTGGTAAATCGATGGTTATCCTGGGTGCTGCGATCAACCACTGGTACCACAATGATATGAACTATCGTGGCATCATGAACCTGCTCCATATTTGTGGTTGTGTGGGCCAAACCGGTGGTGGTTGGGCGCACTATGTGGGTCAGGAGAAGTTGCGGCCACAGGCCGGCTGGGCACCG
This sequence comes from Gammaproteobacteria bacterium, assembly GCA_018671205.1. GTDB lineage: Bacteria > Pseudomonadota > Gammaproteobacteria > Thiopontia. The sequence continues at coordinate 17,654 of JABHIC010000241.1, read as the reverse complement.
ATTGCCTTCGGTCTGGATTGGCATCGTCCACCTCGTCACACCGCCTCTACTACCTACTGGTATTTCCATACCGATCAGTGGCGTTATGAGCGAGTCGAGGCAGATGGACTGCTGGCATCGACGGCCAAGGGTCGCTATAAGGGGTATCAGTTGGGTGACTATAATGTGGTTGCACAGCGTCTGGGGTGGACACCGTCCATGCCACACTTTGATAAAAACCCTCTCGATATTGTTAAGGATGCAGAGGCGGCTGGCGCTACGGATGAGGCTGGTGTCTCTAAATATCTGGCTGAAAAACTGAAGGCCGGTGAGATTAATTTTGCCTACGAGGATATTGATGCGGAAGAGAACCATCCGCGAAACCTCTTTGTCTGGCGCTCTAATCTGATTGGTTGCTCCTCCAAGGGGCATGAGTACTTCCTCAAACATCTGCTTGGGGCACAAAATGGTGTCATGAGTGAGGGTACCGAGGGGGCTAGCTGTAAGGAGATCAAATGGAGGGAGAAATCTCCCACCGGAAAACTGGATCTGATGGTGGATATTAACTTCCGCCTCAACTCGACGGGCGCCTACTCTGATATGGTGCTACCGACGGCAACCTGGTATGAGAAGGCCGATCTGAATACTACAGATATGCATCCATTCATCCATCCGTTGACCAAGGCGGTGGATCCCGCATGGGAGTCCCGTTCTGATTGGCAGATTTTCAAAACCATCGCCAAGAAGTTTTCGGAGCTCTCTGAAAATCATCTGGGAACACAGAAGGATGTGGTTGCACTGCCGATGCAGCATGATACTCCAATGGCACTGGCACAACCGTTTGGTGAGGTGAAGGACTGGAAGAAGGGGGATTGTGACCTTATTCCGGGTAAAACGGCACCAATCTTTAAGGTGGTAGAGCGAAACTATCCCGATACCTATGCCAAATATATTGCGCTTGGTCCACTGATGAGTAAGTTGGGTAACACCATCAAGGGCATCGACTGGAATACTGACCATGAGCTGGAACAACTGGCCTCTCTTAACGGTGTTATCACTGAAGAGGGTGTGAGTAAAGGGCTGCCCTCACTGGCAGAGGATGTCCATGTTTGTGATGCGGTGATGAGAATGGCACCGGAGACCAATGGTGAGGTAGCTCATAAATCCTGGAGTGCCCAGTCTAAAAAGACCGGGATTGACCATAGCCACCTCTATAAAGGGCGGCAGGATGAGAAGATCACCTATCACGATATTGTCTCTCAACCCCGTAAGATTATTACGGCACCCACCTGGTCGGGCATTGAGTCGGAAGAGGTCAGTTATAACGCCTGTTACACCAATCTCCATGAGCATATTCCACTGCGTACCCTGACGGGACGTGCACAGTTCTATCAGGATCATGAGTGGATGCTCGATTTTGGTGAGGGGTTCTGTGCCTATAAACCGGCGGTTGATCTACAGGCACACAAAAATGTTCCTGCGGCGATCAAGGGGAAACCACATCTGGTTCTGAACTGGATCACGCCACACTCCAAGTGGGGCATTCACTCTACCTATCAGGATAATCTGAGAATGTTGACCCTCTTCCGTGGTGGTCCATACTTCTGGGTCTCTGAAGAGGATGCACGCTCAATCGGACTGAGGGATAATGACTGGGTTGAGGCAGTGAATGACAATGGTGCAACGGTGGCTCGGGTTGTGGTCTCACAACGTGTGCCAAACGGGATGGCAATTATGTATCACGCACAGGAGAAGAACGTCAACGTTCCGGGTTCAAATACCACCGGAAAACGGGGTGGAATTCTCAATAGTGTGACCCGTACCGTGCCGAAACCCACGCACATGATTGGTGGGTATGCGCAGTTGTCGTATGCATTTAACTACTATGGAACGGTTGGTTCGAATCGTGATGAACACGTGATTGTCCACAAGATCGAAGATCAGGATGTTGATTGGCTGGAGCGTCCATTGACGCCAGAGCGAGAGGCGAAGAAAAACCCTCCCGGAATTAACAACTAATCTTGTCAGGATACTGGAGAAAAAAAACATGAAAATACGTGCACAAATTGCAATGGTACTGAATCTTGACAAGTGTATTGGTTGTCATACCTGTTCGGTAACCTGCAAAAATATCTGGACCAACCGTAAGGGGGTCGAGTATGCCTGGTTTAATAATGTTGAATCCAAGCCCGGTATTGGTTATCCAAAGATGTGGGAGGACCAGGAGAAGTGGCGTGGAGGATGGGTCAACAAGGATGGACAATTAGAGCTGAAAGCGGGGGGTAGGATTAGTAAATTGCTGAATATATTTGCTAATCCAGATATGCCTGAAGTGGACGACTACTATGAGCCCTTCGACTATGATTATCCCAAGCTGCAGAATAAGGGACTCTCTGAGGCGGCACCCACGGCGCGTCCTCTCTCACTCATTACCGGGGAGACCATTGACAAGATTACCTGGGGCCCCAACTGGGAGGATGATCTGGCGGGGGAGTTTGAGCATCGTTCAAAGGATAAGAACTTTGATGGTATTCAGAAGCAGATGTATTCCGAGTTTGAGAATACCTTCCATATGTATCTGCCTCGCCTCTGTAACCACTGCCTGAATCCCGCATGTGTGGCAAGCTGCCCATCCGGTGCGCTCTATAAGCGTGATGAGGATGGTGTGGTTCTGGTTGACCAGGATCGTTGTCGTGGTTGGCGGATGTGTGTCAGTGCCTGCCCCTACAAGAAGATCTACTTTAACTGGGAGTCGGGGAAATCAGAGAAATGTATCCTCTGTTATCCACGTATAGAGTCCGGTATGCCCACTGCGTGTGCGGAATCCTGTGTGGGGCGTATCCGTTATATGGGCGTCATGCTCTATGATGCAGATCGCATCAGTGATGCGGCCGGGACATCTAGCGAAACCGACCTCTACCAACAGCATCTGGATACCTTTATGGATCCGAATGATCCTGCGGTAATTAAACAGGCACTGGCCGATGGTGTTCCCCAATCTTGGATTGATGCGGCGCAAGAGTCCCCTGTCTACAAGATGGCTGTGGATTGGAAGATCGCTTTCCCACTTCATCCAGAATATCGTACCCTGCCAAGCATGTGGTATGTTCCACCCATGTCACCGGTACAGGGTCAGATTGACCAGGGTAATTTGCCAACAGAGGCGGATGGTGTTATCCCAACCGTTGATGCATTGCGATTCCCCACCAAGTTTCTGGCTAATCTGTTAACGGCAGGAGATGAGGTTCCGGTGATGAGCGCAATCCGTCGTCTATTGGCGATGCGTAGCCATCAGCGCATGAAGAGTGTCGAGGGTGGTGACGGAGCTGCTGCACTGGAGACGGCGGGCTTGACCGTAGAGCAGGCGGAAGAGATGTATCGTTATCTGGGTCTTGCGAATTATGAGGATCGTTTTGTGATTCCAACCTCTCATGAGGAGCTGCGTCAGGAGGATCCTTATGGATTCCAGGGGCGAAATGGCTTCTCTGGAGGCAATACCAGCTCTCATGGTAGTGATGATGGGAAAGGGTTCTCCCTGTTTCCAACACCACGCAGAGAGTCGGTAACGCCAATGGCTATCGTTGCCCCACCCAAAAGCAGAAAATCTTCATAAGGAGGGTTAGAGATGAAACTTTATACAGTACTAGCCCGTTTGCTAGATTATCCAACCCCTGAATTGATGGATCATCTGTCAGAAATCATTGAGGTGGTAGAGACAGAGAAGCAGATTCAACCAACTGAACGTGATGAAATTACTTCATTTATCAGTTGGTTGCAGCTTCATAATCTGACGGGGGCACAGCAACTTTATGTGCAGACCTTCGATATGGTGCCGGAACATGATCTTCATATGACGCACCATATCCACGGGGATAGTCGTGATCGTGGCCCTGCATTGATTGATCTGACTGAACACTTCAAGGCCAATGGTCTTGAGGTCAAGAAGGGAGAGATTCCTGATTACCTTCCTCTCTTGTTGGAGTATGTCTCCACCCTGGGAGAGGAGGAGAGTCGTTTCTTCCTGGCCGATGTTGGAAAGATTCTGGCCATTCTTGGGGATAATCTTGAAAAAGCAGAGAGCCCCTATGGGAAGTTGGTTCGGATCGTTGAGAACCGTGGTCAATTAGTTAAAGCCGCTTAAAAGGAGTATGAAATGACATTACATGATTTTATTTTTGGTGTTTATCCGTACTTGGCTGGAACCATCTTTATTGTGGGCAGTTGGATTCGGTTTGATCGGGAGCAGTACACATGGAAAGCAGACTCTAGCCAGTTTCTGGGCAATAAAGGGTTGCAGATTGGTAGTAATCTGTTTCATGTGGGTATTCTCGGGATTTTCTTCGGCCATGCCGCAGGGATGCTGTTACCGCATAGCTGGTGGCAGTTGATAGCGACCGATGTGCAACATCAGTATATTGCGATCTACGCCGGTATGGTATTTGGAGGGATGGCTCTTGTGGGTGCGGGAATGCTCATTAATCGTCGTATGACGAATACCAGAGTCAAAGTCACCAGCCGTCTGCGTGACCACTTCGTTATCATCTGGTTGCTGTTAACCGCGCTGTTAGGGCTGAACACCATTCCGGGCTCAATGCATCATGCCGCTGAGGGAGATGTAACGACGATGCTGGTTCTTGCCGAATATGTGAAGAGTATAGCCACATTGAGTGTCAATCCTGACCTGATTGTGGGCGTATCCGGTACCTACAAGCTGCATATGTTCTTTGGGATGACGATCTTCCTGGTCTTCCCCTTTACCCGATTGGTCCACGTATGGAGTGTTCCGCTCACCTATCTGGGGCGTGCCTACCAGATTGTTCGGGTCAAGAAGGTCTTTATGAACTGAGCAGTGTAGACGAACTTACTGTAGATGGGTTAGATTACAGTAGCTTTATAAGCTGGGGGAGGGTAGTTTAAGACTGCACCCCCGGCTTTTTTTATTACAAAATATGAGGATATCGATGATGGCAATGAATACCAACCCCACAGCAATCAGAATTGAGTATGTCAATGTGGATGGCAAAGATATTGCGACCGATCAAGAGGGATACATTCAGGATCTGGCTCAATGGTCAGAGGGGTTTGCTGAGGCTCAGGCAAAAAAAGAGGGGATTGAGACATTGACGGAGGAGCATTGGGACGTCATTCACCTGATCCGGGACCATTATGAGGATCGCGGAGTGCAGATAGAGGTGAGAAAGATGATTAAACATTTTGCTAAAGTCTGGGGGAAAGAGCACGGTAATAACCGTTACCTGCATGACCTGTTTCCGATGGGAGGGCCGCAGAAACAGGGGAATCGTATTGCCGGAATTCGCAAGACCAAGGGGGAACACTAAACCCGATGAGCAGCCCAGCTGCGGGAAGATTAATCGCCCGGACGGCGACTCCATTTACCAGGAAACAGTATGGGTAACTCTCTACAGGATCAGCTACTCAAGGCCAAGGTCGGCAATAAGCAGCAGGCACAGAAGGCCAATAGTCAGCGGCGCAAGAAGCTGAAAAACAGGACATTATCTCAAGAAAATGATGCGACTGCGGCTCAGGTCAAACAGGAGCAGGCTGAAAAAGTGGCGCGTGACCGTGCGTTGAATCGGCAGAAGCAGGAAGAGGCTGAGCGTAAAACGGTTGCGGCACAGATCATTCAGCTGATTGAGCTGAATTGCCTGGCTCGTGACAAGGGAGAGCAGCCCTACAATTTTGTGGATGGAGCGAATGTTCGCAAGATTTACGTAACCGATTCGATGCACAAGCAGTTGGTGTCAGGTCAGCTATCGATTGTCAAACTGAGGGAGCAGTATGAAATTGTTCCGAAAGGGGTAGCCGACAAGATTAGTGAGCGTGATGCTACTGTGGTGATTGTTCGGGATCAACAGGAGAGAGCTTCCGAAGAGGATGAACAGTATGCCGATCACAAGGTTCCCGATGATCTGATGTGGTAAAACTCTATTTTAGCGGTGCCTCCTGGAGGTGCCCTTCAGAATATTGGATAGCCCCTAAGGAGAATAGATGTTTGACTTTATCAAGCGAATACGAAGTCGCGTTGATGAGCGTGGAGAGCGCTCTTCTCAGCAGCGGGTAATCAGTCGTGCTCAGTTTCTCAGGGGAGACATCAGTGGTCGCAGACAGCCTCTTCGTCCTCCCTGGGCTATTGATGAGTATGCCTTTACTGAAACCTGTACGCGCTGCGATCACTGTATCAAGCGCTGTCCAGAAGGGGTTCTGATCGCGGGGGCGGGAAAATTTCCTGTGGTGGAATTTTCCAGAGGGGAGTGCACCTTTTGTGGCGAGTGTGTTACCCATTGTGAGCCGCAGGCTCTCTGTTTTGAGGCAGAGGATAAACCGGGTAAGCCCTGGGATCTGGAGATCCGTCTGGGACATAGCTGTATTGCCCAGAAAGGGGTGGTCTGCCAGATTTGTGGGGACCAGTGTCTCGAGCAGGTTTTTCGTTTTCGCCCACGGGTTGGGGGGGCTGTGCAGATGGAGATGGAGGCTGACCAGTGCACCGGTTGCGGGAGCTGTATCGCACCCTGCCCGGTGGATGCATTGACCCTGCATCCACGACAATCAGAGGCAGTGGAGTGAGTGATTAGCGGTCCAATCCAGGGCACCTCTACTCTATTGTTGTAACCCGTCAGGATCATCCTTTATGATGGTCTGAAAAAAACAGCTAGAGGAGCATCGGGGTGTCTAACAAAAAGAGGCTGGATCGTAGAGAGTTCATCACCCGAAGTGGCAAGATGGTGGGTGGGCTAGCCCTGCTGGGAGGGGCTATCAGTGGTTATGGCAAGCAGGCCGCATCGATGCCAGCCTATGCGATTCGACCACCGGGTGCACTACCTGAAGAGGATTTCCTCGGGGCGTGTATACGCTGTGGTATCTGTGTGAAAGATTGCCCCTATGATATTCTCCATCTCGCGCAGTGGCAGGAAGAGGTTGCACTGGGTACCCCCTATTTTATTGCCCGTGATATCCCCTGTGAGATGTGTGAAAAGATCTACTGTGTACGTAACTGCCCAACCGGAGCGCTGGATCGGTTGATGGAGAATATAGAGAAATCAAGAATGGGGGTTGCGGTTTTGGTTGATCAGGAGACCTGCCTGAATATGTTGGGGCTGCGCTGTGACATCTGCTACCGGGTCTGTCCGGTGTTGGATAAGGCAATCACCCTGGAGCGTTTCCATAATCCCCGTACAAAATCACATACACTATTTGTCCCAACGGTACACTCGGACTCCTGTACCGGCTGCGGGAAGTGTGAATATGCCTGCCCGCTCCCTATCGCGGCAATCAAGGTGCTGCCAGAGAGTCTTGCAAAAGGGCAGGCGGGAGAGCACTACCGTCTGGGCTGGAAAGAGAAGGAGAAGAGGGGGGGCGCACTGGTTACGCCAGATATAGAGCATCAATATAATCTGCCTGAGGGGTTCCAGTATGATCTGCTGGGTGAAGGGTTGATTGCGCCACAGAAACAGGGAGGTCAATGACGATGCCTCGTGTACCGATAGGTAGGGCTGCGGTGGAGAAAAAAGGGTGGTTTAGAGCCAACCGCTGGCTGCTTCTGCGCAGAACCTCGCAGCTATTGATTATTGCGCTTTTTCTGATAGGGCCTCTGGCATTCGTTGAGTGGTCAGATGACGCGGAGGAGAAAATATGGCTTATTAAGGGTAGTCTGGCCTCAAATGTGGTACTGGATACGGTGCCGCTCAGCGACCCATTTATCTATCTACAGACCCTGTTGTCTGGTCAGGCCTTTGAACAGACCGTACTGATCGGAGCGCTGATTGTTACACTCTTTTATCTGCTGGTGGGCGGAAGAGTCTACTGCTCCTGGGTCTGTCCGATGAATATCGTGACCGATAGTGCGGGCTGGTTACGGCGCAAGCTGGGGCTGAAGAAGAAATGTGAGCTGAGCCCGAATCTCCGTTTCTGGGTTTTGGGACTGGTGATGGTGATGGCCCTGGTTGCGGGCAATCTCTTATGGGAGCTGGTCAATCCGGTGACCCTGTTGCAACGGGGGCTTCTCTACGGAATGGGAGCCGGGTGGATGGTTGTGGCGGCGCTATTTCTGTATGACCTGCTCTGGAGCAGAAATGGTTGGTGTGGACACCTCTGTCCCATGGGGGCCTTCTATAGCCTGTTGGGGCGATTGAGCCTGGTTCGTGTGCGTGCGGTAGATCGCGAGGCGTGTAATGACTGCATGGACTGTTTTGTGGTCTGTCCAGAGCCGCAGGTGATTCGTCCTGCCCTGAAGGGGGAGGATGGCGTAAGTCCGCTCATTGATGAGTCACTCTGCACAAACTGTGGTCGCTGTATTGATATTTGTGGACCGGAAGTATTTCGGTTTGGTGGACGATTTAACAAGTAGTTACAAAGAGTGTATAATGCCCACTTGGCAATATATTCTGTGGGGCTGTTTGGTATCCCCCCCTTTCAGGAAGATATTGTTGGACGGTTCCCAAGTTGCTTATACTCAGCAGAGAAGAAGATTGTCTATGGATCAAAATAAAATCGATCGGGCGATGGAAATGGTTGGACAGATGGGGTGTGAGAAGACGAGAGAGATCATCCGTCTACTGGATGCAGGTGAAGAGGTTCATCCGTGTGACAAGCTCTCGATTGATGAGTGTCGCCAGATGTTGGCTGAACTGAAAGAGGTAATGTCCGTCTATGGTGATGAATGTTGCCCCATACCTACGGTTCAGTGAGGCTACTCCCCCAGATCTAAATAAATTTCGACCAGTCCCGATTGTCTCTGCCAAAGACAAAAAAGTGTGGATTGAGCAGCGACTCCTTGGTGTTATAACGTAAGGGCCTCATTGAGGTATCCGTAATCTGCCCCCCAGCCTCCTCAACAATACATTGTGCTGCTGCAGTGTCCCACTCGGAAGTGGGTCCCAGACGGGGGTAAAGGTCGGCCTTCCCCTCTGCGATCAGGCAGGATTTGAGCGAACTCCCCATTGAGAGTATCTTGTGAGAGCCAATTTTGTCGAGAAATTCAGCCATTATCTCACTCTGGTAGGAGCGACTTCCCGCTACGACCAGCTGCTCTTCAGAGGGGGAGCGTACCTGGATCGGCTCTACCGGGTGGTCAGGCAGCTTTTTCCAGGCTCCCCCCTTACGCCAACCATAGTAGAGCGTATCGTTGACCGGAACCTGAATAAGACCAAGGATAGGCTTGTGATCCTCAATCAGGGCAATGTTGACGGTGAACTCGCCATTGCGGTTGATAAATTCACGAGTGCCATCTAATGGGTCAATGAGCCAGTAGCTTTGCCAACTGGATCGTTCCTCAAATGAGATGGCATCGGACTCCTCAGAGAGCGCAGGAATATCGGGGGTGAGCGCCTTGAGCCCCTCCACAATTGTGGTGTGAGCAGCGAGGTCAGCATCGGTTAGAGGGGTATTATCGGCCTTATCGGTAACTGAGAATCCCGCCTCGTAGATCTCCAGGATCTGTCTGCCCGCCTGTTGAGAGAGGCTGATTAGCGGCTCAATTAACGATTCCAATTCAGTCAGTTTCATATTTTTGCCTCTCTCGTACCATAAATAGCGCTGCAATGGTGCGCGCCTCCGTCATTTCAGGATGTCTCAGAAGCTCGCCCAGTTGGCTTAACTTCCAGGGAATGACCTCAATTTTTTCAGGCTCATCCCCCGCTAATTTTTTTTCATAAAGATCTTCACCTACAACAATATGGGTGGTGTGCCCCAGATAGCCGGGGGCGATGGTTAACGAGTCGATATGGATGAGCTGGTTGGCCCCATAGCCCACCTCCTCCATCATCTCCCGGTTGGCCGCCTCCAGAACGGTCTCACCAGGGTCAATTTTTCCCTTGGGCAGAGCCAGTTCGTAGCGTTCCATACCCACAGCAAACTCACGGATCAGTAGCACAGTATCGTTATTGATCAGCGGAACGATCAGCACTGCCCCACGAGAGGAGCCTTTGAGTCGTTCCCACTGCACCTCTGTCCCATTGGAAAAGCGCAGATCGATCGACTCTATTGTAAAAAGCCGACTCTGAGCACAGATCGCTGTTTTTATAACTTTGGGTGGTATTCTCTCTGGATTCACCTTAACCATACCGTTATCCTACCGCACTATGGTCGATTGGTCACAAATCAAAACTGTTCTCCTTGATATGGATGGAACCCTGCTGGATCTCCACTTTGATAACCATTTCTGGTTGGAGCATGTGCCGATGCGCTATGCTGAAAAAAATCACTTGGGGTTGGCAGAGGCAAAAGAGGTACTGTTTAACCGCTACAAGGCGATTGAGGGGACTATCGAGTGGTACTGTGTGGATCACTGGAGCCGGGAGCTGGAGCTTGATATTGTCGAACTCAAAAAAGAGGTGCACCATCTGATTGCGGAACATCCTCATGTGCGAGACTTTCTCGATGCACTGCGTGAATCGGGGCGTAGAGCCGTATTGGTCACCAATGCTCACGCTAAAAGTCTTGATCTGAAGATGCGTAAGACCGAACTGGGACCCTACCTTGATGCCACGTTCTGTTCACACGATTTTGGCCTACCCAAAGAGCAGCCAGAATTTTGGGATCGGTTACAGCAGCTGGAGCCCTATGACCCTGCCACCACCTTACTGGTAGATGATAGTCTCAATGTTCTGCGTTCTGCGCAGCAGTATGGAATAGCGCATCTGCTGGCAGTACATCGGCCGGATACAAAAAATCCCCCAAAAGATGTGGAGGATTTTGAGGCGATTAACCACTTTAGGGAGCTGTTGCCGATTCCATTATAAAGCGGAAAACTCCGGCGCTAACGTCTGCGGCGCTGTCCATTGCGATGGCCTGAGTGGGGTTTTCCGTGACGACTATTGTTCGAGCTACGGTTACCTGGTCTGCCACCTCGATCTCGTGAGGGGCGTTTCACCGGAGGGCTTAGTTTTGCCAACATACTGTTGGCGATACTACCCACAGGAATTTTATGGTCGATATAGGCCTCAATATCGGGCAGTGAGAAGGAGTACTTCTCGCAGGCGAGGCTGATTGCATCACCACTGGCTCCGGCGCGGGCGGTACGTCCGATACGGTGGACATAGTCCTCCTGCTCCTGGGGCAGGTCATAGTTGAAGATATGGCTCACTTCGGGAATGTGCAGACCACGAGCCGCTACGTCGGTAGCAACCAACACAGGGATCTCGCCTTTTTGGAACTTCTCTAACAGCTGTTGTCGCTTTTTTTGTGGTACATCACCGGAGAGTACTGCGGAGGGAAAGCCATTCCCTTCCAAAAAACTCCATACCTTGTCTGCCTCATACTTGGTGTTGACGAAGACAATACTGCGGTGAGGCGCCATCTCTTTCATGAGTCCGATGAGTAGCGGAATTTTCTCCTCATTGGCGGGGTAGTAGATGATCTCATTTACCTTCGCTGCAGTGACCCGTTCAGGTTGAATCTTTACCTGTTCCGGGCTGTTCATCTGGTCATAAGCCAACTCCATTACCCGGAACGAGAGGGTAGCAGAGAAGAGCATACTCTGGCGTTTCTCTGGCTTGGGGCAGCGGTTCATCAGAAAGCGAATATCTTTGATAAAGCCGAGGTCAAACATCCGGTCGGCCTCATCCATCACCACTACCTCTGCCGCTTTGAGGTCAAACACATGCTGTTTGAAGTAGTCGATGATCCGACCCGGAGTACCGATCAAAATATCGATCCCCTCCTCAATGACTTTACGTTGCTGATCATAACCGGTGCCGCCGTAGGCGAGCCCCAGTTTGATATCGGTGAATTTCCCCAGTTGTGCGGCATCACTGTGGATCTGAATGGCCAGTTCACGAGTGGGGGCCAGAATCAGGGCACGGGGCTGGTTAACCTTTTTCCAGTGAGGCGGGTGTCTCCGGCTAAGTCGATCCATGGTTGCCAGTAGAAAAGCCGCAGATTTTCCGGTGCCGGTCTGTGCCTGGCCTGCAATATCTTTCCCCTCCAGTGCCAGAGGGAGTGTACCTGCCTGAATCGGAGTACAGTATTCGAAGCCACATGCCTCAACCCCTTTGAGCAGCTCTGGTATCAGTTGGAGGGTAGAGAAGGGGGTGTTGGAGAGGTGTGATTGACTACTGTTGTTTTCATTTGATTCATTCATGGGGAAGGAGAATAGCAGATCTGTTTTTTCTGATGTATGAGTAATAACTTATTGGCATATAAGCGTGATGGGTGTTTTAAGATTATGATAAATAAAGGGTACCTCTGGAAATGGTAATTTTTCTGTGAGTACAAGAGGGCAGCGCACGGAGAGCCGGGGAACGAGGGCGTGCAGCTGCTGAAAAGGTGCATTTTTAGCGGTGCCCTTATGTCGAGATGGCGCCCCTGTTATGGAAGAATCTGGTGATCTGTCACTTTGAAGATGAGTCGATCACCCAGAGGGCTATACTCCAGATTGGCACGGAGAGTCATACCACCATAGGCCACTCTGGGGAGACTCATCAGAGACAGATCGGCATTGAGTGTTGCTGGAGTACAGTCTGTTGGTGCACTCTCAATAGCACTGTAGTTATTGACCTCAAAGTTGATCTCTTTGGAGTGAGGAAGAGCCACATAGGTCATATTAATATCAAGCAGCATTGTTCCGAGGATGGATCGATATTCCAGAACCGGGATATGCATGGCAAGTGTGTCCGATAGGCTAATCGTACATCCACTTGAGGCGTTACCATTACTGTTTGCGCCATCGTCACTAATGCTCACCTCTATATTGTCCACCTCAATTCCGGAGTAGCGGGAGCCGAGTGAGGTGGATGCCGCGGTAGGTGAGCGGAAATCAGGGTTTAGGTAGACGGCGTTCAGGCGCTCAATACTCTCACTGGAGACACTGTAAACCACTGTTTTCTGCTCTCCTGAGCCGATGTCGTAGAGACCATAGAGCTCACCTGCTGGGCCATCGATCACAATTTTAAGGCTAACCGCCTGATCAAAACCACCGCTTATCCGCTGATAGTCCGTGGGGTTGCCGGTAACCCCACGGGCATCAAAGCTCCACATTCCACTATTTCTGCCATTCTCGGCCGGGTTCCAAAACAGTTTTGCTCCATCTCCCCCTATACCGAACCCTATCACCGCATTATGAGATATGGGGGCTGTGGTGGTAGCGTAGGCATCAAAAGAGAAGGTTGTTACTTGTGATGAACTTAATGATCTAGATAAGTTGTTGTAAATGATACTAAAAATATCCTGGCCAATATCAAATCTACCATCCAGTACGTTAGAGGCTAAATAGGTACCACGGTTAACATATGCGGCATCGCCCTCCCAGCCATTTTTATTGGTGACAAGCTCAGTGGCTGTGTATGACTCAAAATCTTCTCTAAAGAGTATACTCTCTCCACTGGGTGTCTTGTCACTCGGTTCATCTGTTGAGTCAGAGCAGGAGTTGTTCAGCCAGGAGCCACCAGCGCTACTGCAGCTATCGGTATCCGTACAATATTCCAGGCTGGCCTCTGCACAGCTACCGCTGGTGGGTGCGGAGTTATCACAGTAGCTACTATAACCCTGTTGACAGTAGGTCTCATAATGGCTGCTGTCAGACTGAGGGGTACTACTGCAGTTGTCAAAATTCCAGTAGCCGGAAACGCTGGAACAGCTGCTGATGGTCGTGCAGGCGTCATGATGTGAGCTGTCACAAACCACGGTGGGTGCCGCTGAACCAATCACCAAGTTTACCGCTGCCTCTATCTCACGTGAGCCTGCAGCAGTGGCTGTTCTGGGCCTTAAGGAGAAACGTAAATCGATATTGGCCTCTTCACTCGGGGTGCCTGAGAGGGTGCCAGAGTTAGCGGTCGAGTTGAAAAAGAGTCCGGCGGGAAGCTGGTAAAAGGCGCTGTCAGGGTCAAGATTGTATTTGCCGTAGTAGTAATCTGTGGCCGGCATCCCGCTGACCGTAACGTTATACTCCATCTCTTCATCCACCCGGGCCGTTATGGTGCGAGCGCTGGTAAACTGCGGTGCGTTGGAGGCGCTGGAAAAAGCAGAGTAGTAGATCATGCCCAGATTGTCCGCAATACCAACGAAACCAGCGGCATCATGTGCCAGTGAGCGGATACCCCCCTCTACCTCACTATTTAGCTTCTCTCTCCACCAGTTATTTAAATCATCACTCACCCAGATATAACCGTGACTATTGCCCGTGCCAATAGCGCCACCACCGAAAATATAGGTGTCATTTGCATAGTCAACGGAGTAGATCGTATTGGAAGAGATTGATTTTGGAGTCACCTCCTCCCATGTGGTGGTACCGCTGGAGATATGGGTTCCGCCACTAACACCTATGTTGACAAAACGGTTGTTGATAAACTCAACCGTATTATGTCCCACGTCACTATCTGCCTGAATGCTCCAGTTGACGCCATCACTGGATGTCAGGCGGTAAGTGGCATAGCTGCCACCAGAGCGACCAACCGCCATAAAAGAGCCGTTGCCGTAGGTGACATCATTCCAGTAAACCCCATCGGTTGCAGTGGGTTCTGTTGCCTCACTCCAGGTAAGCAGATCATCGGAGTAATAGAGTGTTGTGTCAGCCGCCAATACATAGCGGCCACTACCAGAGCCGTTGTCACCGTAGGAAATATAGGCCCAGAAATTATAGAGAGGGAGGCCGTTGTGAAGTATGCGCTGCCAATTGATACCATCACTGGAGGTGACGATCAGAGTCTCTTCATTGTACCCTGTCGCCTGAGTGCTATCGTTGCCCACCGCAACAAAGAGCCCGTCTGCATCGATGATGTCAAACAGATAACTGCCGTTGAGACCAAGGTCTGGGCTGACATCACTCCAGTCCGTACCGTTGCTGGAGGTCATAATCATTACCTGACGGCTACCGGTATTATTTTTCCCATTGGCGTGACCGACCGTCACAAATCGCCCATTGGCGTAGGTTACCGCCTCTAGGTTGATGTTCTTGGTGGGGTGTTGGTCTTCATGGTAGACCTGATTCCAGTTGCCCTGCGCTGCAGCTGGCAGAGTCGATAATAGCCAGAGCGACAAGATAAGAACGGCAGCACGGTTTCCCCACAACAGAAACTGCTGCACCACTACTCCAAATGTATTGGATCGCATACGACTTAACTCCATGTTTCGTCTAAATGGTTACCTCTCGATCTAATTGAAGAATAGGTACTGTAGACCATAATGTCAAAGTATCGGCCATCAAGTTTGAGATAATATGGAAGGGCAGCTATTGATCTCCCTCCTGTACACTAATGCTTTTGGATCGAGAGCCCCCGTTTATGGTCGAAAATCATCCTCCGGTTGTGGACATGGTATCGACAGCGCTGTATCGCTGAATGGTTGTTTGCAAAGGGTGGAACGATGAGTTGTGAGCGATGATGGGTGTATCCATAGGGGGATTGTCCGGATGGTATAAGGTTATATTATTCAATAGGTTGTTTTGGGTGTTCTCTGCTGGAGCGCCCGCTCTTGGAGGAGTGTTTGTTCTATTTTCTATGAATGTTGATGGCGCCTTAAGTTTCTGTGGGTGAATAAAAACTTGCATTGTCTCTATGATTAAGCTGAAATAGAGGTAAATTAGTGGTTATCTAGTAGTATCCGAAACAGTTTCTGATCTATGTAGCAGTATTCGTTTGATTAGAAGTTTGATTATTAAGGGTCATGTTGTATGGTAGGTATTCAGACCCGAAACCATCCCTTCAAGGAGTGAGTAAACAATGAGTGACGATATCGTCTATATTACCGACAGCAGCTTTGACGATGAGGTCTTGGCGGCAGAGCTTCCGGTATTGGTTGATTTCTGGGCAGAATGGTGTGGCCCCTGTAAAATGATTGGCCCTGTTCTCGAAGAGATTGCGGGTGAATATAGTGGGCGTGTCAAGGTGACCAAACTGAATATCGACGAAAATCCTAATACACCACCAAAGTTCGGCATTCGTGGTATTCCAACCCTGATGCTCTACAAGGATGGTGCCGTTGAGGCAACCAAGGTGGGTGCGGTGAATAAGTCACAACTCTCCACATTTCTTGAGGAAAATCTGTAACCTTCCCTTCTGGTGGTGGTCTGGTTCACGGGCCACCTCCATGTTTTTGTAGTCGCTTCTCTTCCAGCCCCGCTTCAGTTCTGAAACTCTATGGGTCCTGAAACCCTTTCTATTACTTCCCCCCCCCCATTCCCCATGACAACACCGACCCAAGAGATTGCTGAACAAGAGCCACAGAAAAAAGTGGTGCTAAAAAAATCAGCACAAAGAAAAATGGCACCTAAGAGTGAGGGGCCGAAAAAGGATGCACCTAGGCAGGATGCACCAAGACAAAATACAGCAAAACAAAATACATCAAAACCGGAAGCACCAAAGCGTGAGCCGAAGACCATGAATCTCGCTGAGCTCAAGCTCAAGAGCGTGCCTGAGCTTCATGAACTTGCTAAAGAGAATGAGATCAACCTACAGAACCGTCAGCGTAAGCAGGATCTGATCTTCTCTATTCTCAAGGGGTTGGCCAAGCGCGGTGACAACATTGTGGCGAGTGGTGTGCTGGAGGTATTGCAAGATGGTTTTGGCTTTCTTCGCTCCAGTGATGACTCCTACCTGGCGGGGCCGGATGATGTCTACGTCTCCCCCAACCAGATACGTCGCTTTGGTATTCGTACCGGAGACACAGTAACCGGAACCGTGCGGCCGCCTAAGAAGGGCGAGCGTTATTTTGCGCTCTACCGGGTCGATATCATTAATGGGGAGCCTCCCGAAAAGGGCAAGAACAAAATTCTGTTTGAAAACCTAACACCACTGCATGCCAATGATCGTATGACCATGGAGCGGGGTAATGGTAGTACTGAGGATTTGACGGCACGTCTAATTGATCTGGCGGCTCCGATTGGTAAAGGGCAGAGAGGGCTGATTGTCTCCCCACCCAAGGCCGGTAAGACGGTGATTATTCAGAATATTGCCAAGGCCATCGAGTACAACCATCCAGAGGTTCAGTTGATGGTATTGCTGATCGATGAGCGCCCGGAGGAGGTGACCGAGATGCAGCGCTCTGTAAAGGGTGAGGTGGTCTCCAGTACCTTTGATGAGCCCGCCTCCCGTCATGTGCAGGTGGCTGAAATGGTGATCGAGAAGGCCAAGCGGATGGTAGAGCATAAGAAGGATGTGGTGATCCTGCTCGACTCGATTACCCGCTTGGCACGTGCCTACAACACGGTGGCCCCCTCATCGGGTAAGGTCTTGACAGGTGGAGTGGATGCCAATGCACTGCACCGTCCCAAACGCTTCTTTGGTGCTGCACGAAACATTGAGGAGGGAGGCAGTCTCACGATCATCGCTACAGCACTGGTCGAGACTGGTTCGAGAATGGATGACGTGATCTATGAAGAGTTCAAGGGGACGGGCAATATGGAGCTTCACCTCGATCGACGTATTGCCGAGAAGCGGGTCTTCCCGGCGATTAACATCAACCGCTCCGGTACTCGCCGTGAGGAGCTGTTGACGCGTGAAGATGAGATGCAGAAGATCTGGCTACTGCGTAAGGTTCTCCATCCGATGGATGAGCTGGCGGCAATGGAGTTTGTGCTGGAGCGGTTGCGGGCGACCAAGAGTAACGCGGACTTCTTTGATGCAATGAAACGCTAAACCTGGAATTCCAGGTTAAACCTAAAATCCTCAGTTGGATCACGAAAGTCCCCGCAAGCTCTTGACGCACCTAGCAAAACAGAAAAAACT
>JABHIC010000240.1 GCA_018671205.1 Gammaproteobacteria bacterium | reverse complement strand
GAAAAGGGGAGCGGAATCGCTTCCTACTCCCCCTGATCGGAATCTTCCTCGGCTTCGAGGGGAAAATCGGGTTCCGGCATCGAAAGATTGTTGGCATCGAGCTGTTCGCGGAGACGTTTGATGTCGGTGCGCAGCCGCTGGATACTATGGGTCAGGCTGACCTGTTGATTCTTGAGCTCAGTCTCCTGTTCGTCGAGCCGCTGGCCTTCCTCGCGCGCATCGCGCAACGCCATAGTCTTAATGGAGATTGACTGCTTCATGCGCAGCAATTTGCTGGAACACAAATACTGAATGAGCAGGGCTCCACAGATGCAAACCACGGTGATAATCCACCAATGCATATCGCTGCCCACTTTCGAAAAACAGGGTTCAGAGCGGGTGAAGTGCGGTCGAACTGGCGATTCGGGCAAAGAGCAAGAGATCGGGGCTTACGGCACCCAGTGCTGCTAATAATATGGATATTGGGGAAGACAAGTCAATAAATTTTACGAGCCTCTTTCCATCTTCAGGCGGCTTTCGTCCTGGCAGTCTTCGGTTTTAGAGGGGCTCCTTGGGAACATTGCCTTTGGAATCGACGTAAGATCGGAGCATCTGAATCTTGGTCACCAGTTCCCGGTTGGATTCCTCGAGGTTGGTCTCTATTTGCTCGATGACTTTGATCATCGCTTCCTTATTGATGAAGCCCAGGCTATCGAGCCAGGCACGGCCTTCGGAAGTGTGGACCAGCCAGTGCTCGATTCCTTGCTTCAACTCGCCGGGATCACTAAGATAGTAAAACTTGCCCAGAATGTCATCCAGACCGTCTACATATTTGAGATGGTCGTGAATCGTCTCGTCGAGATCTTTGGCCAAGGTGGTCTCCTCGGGCAGATCGGTGGCTTGGGTCTCCAGAATCCTGTTGATAATGAGTGAAAAAAGTGTAGCAAAGTTGGGAGATAATGTCAAATAAGTATCGGACTTTGTTTGAGATAGAACGATACGAGGGGTCTGCAACAGCAATATCATTTTTCCAAAAATTGGCAGACGCGAAAAAGGGGAGGGAAGCAATGACTGGCCGGCTCGCCCCGGGGGAGATGGCCCGGCTGTGGCAGGTTCTGACCCGGGCGGATCTGGTTCTGATTTGTCTACTGGGCCTCGGCACGGCGGGGTCTTTCTTGCACCAGCAGTTGGGGAGCCAGGTGGGAGCGGAAGTAGTCGTAGAAATGGATGGAGAGGAAAAGGGACGTTTCCCTCTTGGTCCACCTCTCAAAGTGAGCATTGAGGGGGGCTTGGGAATCAGCGAAGTGGAGATAGGCCCGGGGGGCGCGCGCTTTTTCAGCGCCCCCTGTCCACATGGGATCTGTGTGCGTCAGGGGTGGGTGCGAAGACAGGGAGAAACGGTTGCGTGCGTGCCCAATCGACTCATTCTCAGAATCGTGGGGAGCACCGGGGAGACCGGTATGGACGCGATTAGCCGATGAAGAATATAGGTCGGCCAATGAAAGGTATGAGCGCCAGAGAGGTCGCTCGTATCGGGCTGCTGAGTAGTGCGGCGGTGATTCTCTTCGTATTGGAAGGGCTGGCTCCCCGGCCCCTTCCCTGGATGAAGCTGGGATTGGGCAATTTGCCGGTGCTGGTCACCCTGTTGATCCACGGAGTGGGGGCTGCTTTTGGAGTTAGTGGTGTGAAGCTACTGCTCGGGGGGTTGTTGAGTGGGAGTTTGGGGGGGCCTGCATTTGTAATTGGTGCGGGGGCGGGATGGGCAAGTCTGCTAGTCATGGCAGTTTCTCGGCGGGTTGCCGGAGGGAGGTTCAGCCCCATTGGCCTGAGCATTTTGGGAGCATCCACCCATCAGTTGGCGCAACTCCTCATTGCCCAGTTCTACGTAGGCCATATCGGGCTGTTATCCCTGTTGCCCCTATCCCTGCTCAGCGGGCTTTTTAGCGGCGGGTTGATCGGATTGCTGGGCTTTTGGATTTGCAAAAAAATAGAGTTGGAAGAGCATTGCCCAAAAGGGCCAAGGGGATGAAACAGCCTCTTACAAGAGCGCGGAGAGGTTCTGAGCGCACGCTCTTGTCGCCAGGGAAGAAATGTCCTTTATTAGGTTTTATATATCGATAAGGCAAATGTGGCTTTAGAGATAGGACATCGAGAGCAATATGGAGATGGGGGCTGAGAAGGGCGTGGCACCCGGGTTCGCCACAGGAGAGGAAGGCCGGCCATTTTCGGCCAGGGCGATCCTGACGGGGGCGCTGCTTTCGCTGTGCATCGCTCTGGGAGCACCCTATGGAAATATGGTGATCCGGGGCTCCTATATGGCGGCGGATTTCAGCACCGCCGGGGCTATATTTCTCTTTTTCCTCCTGGCGGGAATGATGAACGTGGGGCTTGGGATGCTCAGCCCGGCTCTCGCACTGCAGCGGCGCGAATTGATCGTCGTCTATATAATGATGATCGTGGCATCGGCCATTCCTACCATGGGGCTTTCGGAGTATCTGCTCACCATCATCACCGGGGCCCAATACTACGCAACGCCCGAAAACGAGTGGGCAGAAATTATCCTCCCCTTCATTCCGACATGGATGGTGCCGCAGGACCAGGAGGCGATCAAGTGGTTTTACGAGGGGGCTCCGCGGGGAGTGGGTGTGCCCTGGGAGGTATGGATCGGACCACTGGCGTTTTGGATCGCTCTGGCCATTTCACTCTACGTAGTCATGATCTCGTCGATGGTCATCCTGCGCAAGCAGTGGGCGGAGCGCGAGCGACTGATTTTCCCTATCGTGCAGGTCCCTCTGGAGATGGTGCAGGACGATCCCGGCGGGGGAGTTCTGAGGCCATTTTTCAAAAAATCAATCATGTGGGTGGGTTTTTTGATCCCCGTGATCGTCAGCAGTCTCAACGCCCTGCACGCATACTACAACTTTATTCCCAGTGTGCAACTCATTTCATCGGTTCCCGTCTTCCGCAACACGATAGGATTGATTTTCAGACTCAGCTTCCCGATGATCGGGTTTTCCTACCTGATCAACTTGGATATCGCCTTCAGTCTGTGGTTTTTCAATACGGTAGCCAAGGTTATCAAGGGGGGCATGAATATTTTGGGCATAGCCAGCACTGAGAAACTGGGGGTATATGGGGTGCAAAGCGATCCCATATTGGCTCACCAGGGCCAAGGGGCGATGATCGTGCTGGTGCTTTTTGGGCTGTGGGTGGGGCGTGGGCATCTCCTCCAGGTCTTCCGCAAGGCGTTCAAAGGGGATGAGAGTGTAGACGATTCCGGGGAGATCATGTCCTATCGGGGGGCGGTGTTCGGGTGGTTGGGAGGAGTGAGTGTGATGTCGATCGGCCTGTGGATGTCCGGTCTGCCCCTATGGGTGGCCGTCGCCACCTTGCTGATGGCTTTGCTGATCTTCGTCGGTTTGACTCGCGTAGTGGTCGAGAGCGGAGTGGCCACTGCCGTCGGGCCGATGATCGCCTCTTCGGTTGTGGTTTCTGCCGTGGGTTCCTCGGCGCTTGGGCCGACTGGCATGGTCGGCATGGCGTTTACCTATGTTTGGGCGGCCGATATTCGCACTTTCGTCATGGCTTCCTGCGCCCACGGGCTCAAGTTGAGCGAACATTTGGGGCGCAATCTGCGCCCTCTTTTCTGGATCATGCTGCTGGCGATCGGGGTGAGTTTGGTCGGATCCATATGGGCTATTTTGCACCTGTCCTACGAATATGGGGGGATCAACCTCAACGGCTGGTTTTTTGGTGGTGGAACTCGGGCGCCTTTTGATTATATTACCACCCAGTTGAATACGCCCACCGCGCCCAATGGGGGAGGCTGGCTCCACACCCTGCTGGGGGGAGGGATCATGGCGCTGCTCATGCTGGGGCGTCATCACTTGTTGTGGTGGCCGCTGCACCCCATCGGTTATCCCATCGGCGGGGTGTGGTTGATGGATCAACTCTGGTTCAGCATCTTTCTCGCCTGGCTCGTCAAGCTGGTAGTAATGAAATACGGGGGGCCAGCTCTCTATCGAAAAACGCGCCCTTTTTTTTTAGGTTTGATCATGGGTCAATTTTTCATCTCCGGATTTTGGCTCATCATCGATTATTTCACTGGAATGACGGATAATGTGGTGTTCTGGATCTAAGCGCTCTATTGCGAGGGG
>JABHIC010000239.1 GCA_018671205.1 Gammaproteobacteria bacterium | reverse complement strand
CTCTTTATCACCTTTCAGGTTATGAATATGGGTGAGCTGCTGCTCTTTGAGATCCTCCAGATTTTTGATATGTTGAGCGCTATCTTCCAGCCGCTTAATAGTTTTCTGCTGCTCTATGGTTTGGCCATCATGGCTACGCACCCGCTCCATTAATTCATCAACCTGTTTAGTCGACCAGAGCTTACGCCACTTCGCATGGACCATTCGAGTCGCAGAAACCGCCTCTACCTGATCGGCATGAATACCGAAACCGGTCTGCTCGGTAATACGATAGAGTGCGGTCAAATCCTCTTGATGGACAAATCCGCTCAGTCTGGAGAGCTGTAACAGAAAATCCCAATCCTCATAGAGATCCAGCTGTTCATCAAGCCGAACCCCTTTTTCTACCAGTGAACGATGGAATAGAATGGCATGAAATGGAATATAGTTTCCTGCCAGCAGAGTAACAGGGTCATAATCCTGTTCAAACGTCTCTCTCTTCAACGCACCCGTGGCATCGATACACTGTACGGAGGCATAGGCAACCTCCACACTTGGGTTCTTTTCCAGTGCCCCCAATAGCTGCTCAATATGTTGTGGTCTGAGCAGGTCATCATCATCCAGAAAAGCAAGGTACTCTCCTGTGGCTATCTCCAGCCCCAGGTTGGCGGCCGCACTTCTACCCCCATTTTTCTCCAGATGAATATGTTCAAGATGCTCCAATTGGGAACGAAACGGCTCTATCTGATCACCAACATCGACTCCGCCATCATTAACCACGACCACTTCAACTCTGGGATGAGTCTGCTCTACAATAGAGCCCAGCGCCAAAACCAGCAGGCGAGGTCTATCCTTTGTGCGCACAATGATAGAGACCAGTGGTGGTTCACTCTGCGTCTGTTGACTAACTGTGGCGATATTGCTCAATATTTATGGCCGCAGTGGTGGAGAGAGCATGGTAAAGAGCAGTAGCACCAGAACCCATTGAATTGTCCTTCTCATGGGTGAAATTTTATTACAGTATGGTATAAAATTCGATTGAAGATAAAAACTCATAACTCCAAATAAGAGCGTACACTGCGGACAACCTGTGCCTCAAAACTCCCCCTCCCACTCAGTGAGTACTCATAAAAACCTTCTGCCGCAGTGGTTTTTTCAGGCAGAGTATAGGTACGCATGCGATCCAGTGACCGAATAACATCCAGATAATTATTTTCACCGAGCTGGCTACAATAGACCCGCATGACATCCTGTTTTTGATCAACCACTAGTGTGGTATCCAACAATAAATTAATCACCCCCTGAACAGAAATCTCATAAGATAATATCCGTCCAGAATATCCACACTGCTCTGCCCCCTCCCATACAAGAAATGCCACCGCACGATGGTCGGGGTGCAACTCAAAAGCAGAAGGAAAGAATAGTGATTTGGGTTTGATTTCATCAATACGTTGAGAGGCAATAGCAATCCACTCCGCAGTGGCCTCTACGGAACGATCTGACACTCCCCAAAAGTGAGGGGGCTTTGCTCCCAAAATAGAACAGGCATCCATTGCCTCTTGTTGACGGGAGTGAACCAGTGCATCTGAACCGTCTCCGCCGGCTCGACCATCTGTCACGACATCCACATAGATATCCATTCCCGCCGCTGTAGCCAATAATATTGCCCCCCCCATACCGAAGGTTTCATCATCGGCGTGTGGCGCAAATACTAGCCATGGTCCTTCAGGTAATGGTGAGGATGAGTAGGGGATCAGGTCTTGCTCTAGTGCTTTCATCTATTATCAACCATTGACGCCATCCGTATATCTCAATACATAAACATCCTGTGCAGATGAAACTTTAAAAGGTACCCGACCATCATTAATTCTTCCATTCTGAAAGTATCCTACACACTCAAATCCATCAAATAACTGGCTGACATATTCTTTGGTATGGAATGAAGAAAATTGATTACTACCCTCCTTCTCACCCGCACACTCTGTCCCTTTCTCATAAAACCTATCAAGCATCGGGTCATTATCATAAAAACAATTGATAGCATACAGCTCTCCATGTAGTGTGACCAGCAAATACCCCCCCTTTTTCAATATACGTTTAAAATCATTTACCCACACCTGTTGAGTCTCCAGTGTCAAATGAGTAAACACAGAAATAAGATAAATCAAATCAAATTGACCACTCCGGTAAGGCAG
Source organism: Gammaproteobacteria bacterium (assembly GCA_018671205.1). Lineage (GTDB taxonomy): Bacteria > Pseudomonadota > Gammaproteobacteria > Thiopontia. The sequence goes on along the minus strand of JABHIC010000239.1, from coordinate 11,883 downwards.
TGGTGGGATTAACTCGTTTTTTGTAAAACAAATCTTATCCGGAAGATTATTTTCTGCCCATCCCAACAACTCCATATTAAAATCGCAGCCAAACAGTTCAATTTGGGGCTCAATCAAATTCCAACCTGTTAATAATCGACCTGTTCCACAACCAAAGTCCAACAGTGAAGAAATCTCATTTAGATGAACCCCGGATGCTGATAGGTAATCACATATATTCATAACCGATGGAATAATCGAGTTCTTATATTCGTCAACATTAGCTGAACCTTGCGTTAAATAAACAAGATCACCATCAGGCATATTGATCTTATCTAGCCTACTTCGTAATATTCCGAAGTAACTGCTCTTCTCTCTAATTTCATCCATTTCCTGTTCAAATAACAACTCACTCGAACCATCTTCAAAAACCACATCAAAACTTAATTTTTTTATATTTTTACCCACAAAAACATCAACCTCAAATCCACATTTCTTTGCTGCTGGAATGGTTGGAACAAAATCAGCTATATCCTGACGCCTTATATTTACTTCTGCTGTAGCGATAGGATCTAAACCTCTTTCTGTAGATGATATACAGCATTCATATACATTAATTAACTTCACAACCTTTTTACCAAAAAAAAACACCCATCCAGAAAACAGATTATACTGATCAATCTCTAAAAGATGCGGCTTAACTGACTCCATCAAAAAAACTATTGGATCATATTGTTTATTACTATATTCAATCATTTTAACACCAAATTAAAAATTAATGTATTGAGCGCCTGTGTGAAACATCTCTCTTTACTGAACACCCTAACTCAACTAGTCTTTCCTCAATCATCTGGTCCCACTCCTCTCTTGGAAGATATGATGCCATCACATGTACTCCTTTTTTCATACACTCACCACATAGATGGTGACTTTTCTTTTTCAACTCTAGATCATTATGGGAGACATCAAGAAACTGATCAGCAATATTGTTTTCATAATCATATACGCCGCAACATAAGGCTGTTGAGCCATCGAAATTTATTGTTGTCATTTGCTGAAGGAGACATGGGTATTGTCCATACTTATCTATATACTGAACAATATCATTTGGCTTAACCATCATCAGTGAGACAAGATCTTGGTCACCTAAAGACAATCCACCCCCACCCAAGTATCTAATATTTTTTTCTACCGGCATAAAAATAGCTATATCAGAAGAGAAGTGAAAACCAAGGTCATCTGTAATTTCCTTCATACGCAGAAAGTCTCTCTCAACATTATGTTCATAAATGTGGTAGGACACTTCAACGTCAATATCCTTATTCAACTTATCCATCCAATATCTTAGCTTAAACAGATTAGAGATCACTAAACTGATATTCCCTCGCACGTGTGTGCGTGAATAAATATCATCATAATACCCAGACAGAGAGACAATCAGCTTATTAGGAGCGGCCTCGACCACTTTACTGACATCTTTTATGTTAAGATTAGAGGAGAGATCAGAAATAAAACCCTTTGACCGAACTGCATCAATAAACTCTACTAGCTCAGGATGCAGCAGAGGTTCTCCCCAATTATAAAGTGAGATAACAACCTTTTCGCATTCTTCTCTCCTCTCTCGATCAATCTTGTCAAGAATCAGCCTAAACATCCCCAATGACATGATGCCTTTTGGTCGTCTCTCTCTATAAAAGTCAGATGCCTTGTAATTTCCTACTGGACAAGAGGGACACCGTAGGTTGCAACTTCCTACAATATCAATAAAATAGGTACAGCGTGGTTCACTCATAATAGATCTATCTAAAGTCAACATCCCCTGAGGTCAACCACCAACATTGATTCATTGATCCAATAGATGGGCCTGCACTCCAGATACTACTTGGAATATGAATATCCAGCTGTTTTTTTTCTCCAGCGGGTAATGGTATTGATGTATCTGTCACCCAGAAACTAACTTCTCTCATCTTCATTTTTCTTGCAACACTTCTTGCATGTTGGACCAACAGTTGAAATGTGGATGACTTACCGATCAAATCCATCAATATCAAACTCTCACCTTCTGTTCGTACAACAAATAGACCAATAGCCTTTCCAGTAATCTGATCATTGACAACAAATATCTTATACAAAAAGTGCGGATGGAAAACAAAACGATGACTCAGATATTTCCAGTCTCTTATTCCGACCACACTCTGTTCAAAATCTACTGCCATCTGCTCCCACAAAAGGTTGATTGATTCAATTTTCTGTTGATCTATATCACCACCTATCTGCTCAACCACACCAAATAAACTAGGTTCGAAGTTCAACACTGACCAATGGTATTCTACCATATATCCTACCTCATCATACAAACCCAACTTTTTCGCAACACGCATTGCACGCATGTTTGGAAAACCAAACCCAAGCAGGAATCTTCGTCCAAAACCAATATTTTTCTCAAGATAGGTAGCTGCAGTCAAAAAGAAAGGGCCTTGCTGTGTCAGTATACCGCGCTCTGATGACCTAACCATCACATCCCCAATCTGAACAGCCTGCACCATATTCCCCTTAAAAAGAATATCACGACACATTCCACCGTAGTGAGCCACTAACTCATTACCACGCCACGCCAGAATAGAGTCACCATTACCATTCCCATATTTCCATTGCCACATTTTTTCAGAAATTGGTTCACCAAATATCTCATGAAAAAGCTCACGAACAAATCGCACATCTTCATCATCTTTTAGTGTAGAAACACGCCATCGAGGAGCCTTCTTTTTTTCCATCATCAGCAGCGCATAACCATAACGACCATCAATATATTTTTCTTGATAGTCTTGAAGTGAAGAGTAGAGATAATCCAGTTCTTTTTCAGTAACTGCTCCGATTGATATCAAGCGTTGTTGATAAGCCGGAATCACTCTCAATAGATAATCCAACGTTGGTTTTGCCGCAGTAGATAGATTTTTCTCCTCTAAAATTTCGAATCCAAATCGTGCTGACTGCGCACTGAAGTGACTAAAAAGATGGAGCCCATCAAAGCCAGGCGACTCCCTCTTGAAAGCAAATTCATCTACCACCAATACCATTCCGCCCTCACGAAGCAACTGAAATGATCGCCCAAATAGATCCAAAGGATCAATATATTGAGCAGACTCCTGAAAAAGAACAAAATCAAAAGACCCTTCCTCCACATCAAGGTCCTCCAGCGTACTTCCAACATATCGAGGCATTGATGTTTCTGATCTGGATAGTGCTAGCTGAACCTGACCAAGGTCTGGAGTAATAGAAGTTACATCATACCCCTTTTCTACCAATAATCGGGCTGTTGTTCCTAAGCCTGATCCAACCTCTAATATCCTCATGGGTGGTTCTGGCAATCTAGCCAATATCATGTCCGTAGAAACATGCTGAGCATCAAAAATTGACTCTACATTCTGCTCAAAGAGACCAAAATGGAGATAATCAACAGTTCCTTCCTCAAACAGCAAGACCAGCGCATAGACATTCAGAGGAAAAGCAAGATTTTTCAGTTTTTCTTCAAGCATATAAATGACCCATCAGATATTACTCCAGCCATGTGGAATGACGCAAAAACCAACAGCCATTCCTGTCTGCACTACAGAAAAAGAAGCAGCTGAATAAAGCACATCGTAAAAATGTACTCCTTTTTCACACAAAAGAAAGATATTAATTATATAACGACCTTTCAATAGGGGTAATTGATCAAACATAATCCTCACTATACCATTTCCTTGTGAGTCAATCGTCAGGTCCCAGCCATCATCCAAAGTACCTGCACTAGTAACAATTTGCCCATTAGGATCCGTTATAGTCATCGCAACTGTCGGAATAGGAATACCTGATTTCGAAAAAAAATTAACCAAAACCTCAAGAGAGGATATACTACTCACCGCATTCAACTCTACTCCAGGTTTTCCATCAATAAAAATCTCTACAGCTGAAATCAAGGCAAGCTTATTAGAATCTTTTTCTTCTAAAACTATCTCTTCACGCTCATCTGGTAGTACCTTATCGGCTAGTACACCTGTTTTACTTAAAAACTCATTATATTCTGCTGTCACCAATTTAGGCTCATCAACCAGCTGTACTTTACCGCCATCAATCCACACTACACGATCACATAATGCTTCTATCTGGAACAACGAATGACTACAGAATAAAATTGTTTTTTTCTTTTCCTTAAACTCCATAATTCTCTCAAATGATTTTCTGGAGAAAATACCGTCACCGACGGAGAGTGCCTCATCAATAATTAAAATATCTGGATCAACCGAGGTTGCCACTGAGAATGCCAGCCGCACCATCATTCCTGATGAATAGGTCTTGACCGGGCGATCAATAAACTCTTGAATCCCTGAAAAGGTGACAATTGACTCATATTTCTCATCAATTTCATCTCTCTTGAGTCCTGCCAAAGAGGCGGCAAGATAGACATTTTCACGACCTGTCATCTCGGGGTGAAAGCCACTCCCCAGCTCCAACAGGGCAGCCACTCTCCCGCTAACCTCCATACTTCCTGCAGTATGTGGAACCATTCCCGCCACGACCTTCAGTAGTGTACTTTTCCCTGCCCCATTTCGACCAATGATACCCACCACCTGCCCCATTGGGATATCCAGATCAATCTCTTTGAGTACTTCTATCTGCTGATCGGGTGAGATCGGGCGACCGGCGACAATCTCTCTTAATCGCCTCAGCCCTCCCTGCTCTTTTGCATAAGATTTACCTAGTCCCCTCAGTGAGATGGCGTTCATCATCAGGAGACCTCACGCATATGAGGTTCTGCTCGACGAAACAGTACCCAGCCGGGTAGGAGTAGTAACATCCATAATAGCAGTGGTCTTAGTACATTACCTGTTGTGATCTCCATCCCCTGTACGGCCCAATGGACCATGCTCAGCAGGTCAGCAAATGGGTTCAGCACCAGTAACCCGCGCAGTGCTTCCGGTATCATCTCTGGCATGTAGAGGATCGGGGTCAGGTAGAGTGACATCGTCAATATGAAGGGCATTGCACTGTTAATATCCTTGATAAAGAGCCCAATGACGGAGAGCAGATAGGCGATGGGGATCAGCCAGACCGCGATGAGGAGAATGGTGATCAACGCTGGAATGGCTGCACCGAAACCATTTAATATGACCGCAGTAATCATGAAGACAATGCCATAAATCAGTAATGCGATCACAATCGGCACCAGTGGTATCAATGAAACGGGAAAACGGGAACGTTCATAGAGGGGGCGATAGGTCGGGAGCACATTGACACTCTGCCCCAATACCTCTGAGATCATGATCCAGGGGATCATTCCCACCAAAAAATAGTCTTTAAAAGAGATGATTCCCGGAAAGCGAACCTGGAGTATCACATCCAGCAGGAACCAGAAGGCGACAACTTGTAGCGCGGGTTGCAGCAGTACCCAGACGGCTCCGAGTGCTGTGCCTGAGGTACGATTGACCAGATCTCTTCTGATCAGTGTCACCAGTAGCTGACGATGGCCAAGCAGTAGCCGATAGGGCTCTAATAGCCCGGCTTTCCAGCCGGAGGCCGCTCGAATAAGGAGTGGTCTTCTATTATGCGGCATAGGATGAGCGGTTGACCCGTAACCAGCGGTCCATCCCTTTGGTGTCGTGGTGAATATCGACCCGCAACAGGTGGCGCTCTCCCCGTTCCGGGCGATAGAAATAGAGTCGTATCTTATGAGAGACTCGTACCCGGAAGACGTCCACTGCACCTTTGACTTTATGGATATCCTGCCCGGGGACGCTCTCCCCCCGATCCAGCTGTAGCACTGACTCTACCACTTTTCTGAAGACCTGAAAATCGTGCTGGTAGAGCTGTTGCAGGTCGCTGTCAAAGCTATCTCGCAGCTGAAAACTGTTCAGTAGCCCCTGCAGCATCTCTACTACCCGCTCTACCGCTCTCCCTTCCGTTCCTGTGCTCACTACCGGCTGATACTGAATGGCGGCCATCTCCTCCTCCAGCAGTCCAATCAGCTCCTGGTATTCACGTAAGGCTCTATCTTTCTCATCGATCCGCTCTCCACACTTCTCTCCCAGCCCGTGGTAGTAGCGTACCATTCTCACCAGCTGCGCTGGCTCTATCGGTTTGGGGATGTAGTAGACACACTCATAGTCCTGAGCGGCATCAATCGCCTCCCCCTCCATTCCGGTCAGCAGGATAATGGGGAGATCTGAACGCTGCTCCCGAATAAAGGGGAGTGCCTCTACTCCGGTCAACCCTGCCCCTTTGAAGTGGACATCCAGCAGGGCCAACTCCACTCGACTCTGGCGGGAGGAGAGCGCCTCAACAAAGGAGACGGGGTCATAATAGTGCTCAATTTCTGCACTAATCCCCTCTTCTCTCAGGATTTTTTCCAGAAGTTCGTGCAGCCGCGGGTCATCCTCGACAATTGCAACCACAAATTTAACCATTGTCGGCCTCTGCCTCTTGCATCCCTTCTCTACTGCCCTGTATCCAGAGGGTCACTTGCAGACCTTTTCCATCGCCACTGTCTGCATTGTCCACATTAACCTCAATCTCCATCTGCTGTGCAAAGAATTTCACGAAAAGCGTCCCTTCTCCGGTCTGTTCACCCGACCGTTTTTTGGATAATACGGGCTCTCTATATAGACGTGGCAAAATTTCTGCATCTATTCCACCACCATTATCGTTGATCCGAATCCATGCGCGCTGTTGCTCTACCCCAAAAACCACTGTTATTGCGGGTCTCCACGGTTTCGGATCCGCTGAGCGCAGTCGCTGCAGGCGCATCCAGTCCACTGCGGTCCGCCCATTCTGTAGAATATTACCTATTATATCCCAGAGCTTGTGGCGCTCAACCTCTATTCTCACTGCTGAATCACTCCATCCCTGGTCACGGATGGTCATCGCACCGGGTGGCTGCATCACTGCGGCCAACTGTTCTAGCTGAGGCATCATCTCTCGGTACAGTTCATTCAGCTGATATCGCTCTACCCGGTAACTGAGCCGCTCTTCCAGCAGGCGTAGACGACGAAGAATCTCTTCCTCAAAGGGTCGGATGGTCTGATAATAGATCTGATCCTCTTTTTGTGGGCCCAGCTCGTTGGTGAGATCATGCAGGTTGGCTCGCCAACTCCCCTCCAGAAGGAGTAGCTCATCCTTCACCTGGTTGGCCTCAAACATGATATCGCCTCTCATTTTGCTGCTCGCCACCACATATTCCAGATCTTTACGTCTCTCCTTCTCCTGTTCAATCGTCTGACGCTGACGTTCCCCCCGCACATCAGCCGGTGAGCGGACGAAGAGTAGCAGTAGCAGTAGCACTGCCGCCCCCAGATACATCAGTTGAAAAGAGCGCCCATAGTAGATTCCCCCAGCTCCAACTCTCTCCAAATCCCATATCAGTCTGGAAAATAGCAGGACAATGAGTAGGTTAAAGAAGGTCATCCAGAGGGCCGCTCTACGCCCTCCCAATACCCAGGTCACAAAGATGGCGCTCAGTGCAATAAAAACAGAGTAGATATAGTGGCGATAGAGGTTATCAACCGCAAATTCGAGCACCAGCGCGAAAAAGAGGTAGCTCACCACCACCAGCAGAGGAGGAATTCTGGTCATCCGTTCCAATAGGGAACGAATCAACTCTCCTATGCTGTGAAGGGGGATCAATTTGTCAGTTTTTAGTGCTTCACTCATTTTCCAGAAACTTTCTGTTATTGGAGATTATTCCAATGTTTCTATATCCCACTCAATAGGTTGTGAACAATATTCAATCGTGGTGGTGCCCGGTTCTCCACTTTTTCGAATACCGGAATAGATCTGGTACTGCCCTGCCTCTAGCTGCCCACGATAGAGCTCTGCCACCCCACCCTGCCGCACTTTCTCAGACTCAAATCCATTCAATGACTCCAATACTCCACTCCACGGTACCCACCCCTCGCTCCTATATTGAAACCATACACTCTCCCTTGAGCGCTCTCCGGGGATGATCCACTTTGCGGTAGCCAGCAGCTCTTCGTCGCTGCTCAGCGACGGCGCAGTCAACAGTAGTGAGTAATCCTCGACAGTTTTACCACTCTGGCTACTCTGCTGGTAAGGGGCACCGCTGTGGCTTCCCACTATCCGTAGCCCTGATCGATTTTCAGTGGACTGCCCGGCCTGGTTCACCATTTCGCAACCGACTCCCATCTGTTCCGGTTCAACAGGGATCTCTGTGCCAAATATTTCCAGGCTCCACGACTCCAGTCGCCCCTCATCCTCAGGCCCTAGATCCACAACCTGCAACTGCCAGTCTCCCTCGCTATTTTCGCCAAAATGGAGTACATCTCCCATTGTCCAGTGGTGATAACCACCCATCATCGGGGAGTAGGTATCTGCATAGACCGGGTGCACCAGTTCCACGGTTGTGCCTAATGGCGAGGTCAGCCACATCCCCAAATCTCCCCAATAGGTATGATCCGGAATATTAACGGTTACCGCCACACTCTCCACACGTATAGACTCCGTTACCATCACTGAGTCCATTACCCCCACCTCATCATCATCCGGAATTTCCAGATTTGGGCTGCTTGTATATAGTTGCGTTGTCACTTCCGTAGCCACCCCACTCCACTGCTCCGCAAGGCTAACGGTACGTCGTGCATTAATCTGTCCAAAACCATAGCGTTCACTCACCCAGTGTCCCGCCCGGTTTTGTCCCCAGAGCTCATGATCCGGGTCTACCTGATCGGCAGAGAGTGCGAGCAACGAGCGGATGTCTCGCCACCCCAACTCAGGATCTACCTCTAGCAACAATCCTACCAGACCTGCCACTTGGGGAGCCGCCACGGAGGTTCCTACCGCACCAGCTGAATAGTCATCCGAACTATAGCCGAGACTTCCTGATCGATCAGTTGATATCAGACCTTGCGTATCACCTCCAGGGGCAGAAATCAGTATATTACTGCCCCGTTCGCTATAAGTTGGAGCTCTACCCTGTTCATCGGTAGCAGTAACGCTGATCACCACACGCTGATTGGAGTAACCGTCCAGATTGGAGGCATCACTCTCTGTGCCACCATTCCCTCCGGCCCAGATCACTATCCCCCCCTTTCCCGCTCGCCCCTCCTGTACATATCGATTCAGCTCATTGATAACCTGCTGAGTGGGGCGCTCAAATGCCCCACTGTAGTCATCGACCGGCCCCCAACTGTTATTGAGTACATCCACCTCCTCTCGAATGGCATCATCCAACAGCAGTAACAGGTCTGCCTCATCCACCAAGTTACTGCCCGGTGCAATGAGACGGTAACCAACCAGACCCGCAGCAGGTGCAACTCCCCGTATCCCAATCCCATTAAAACCTTCTGCGGCCGCCAGGCCAGCAACCATGGTTCCGTGTGCTCCGGCTGTTGGATCACTATCTTCATCTACATAATCTCTACTGAGTGCAGCAATGACATTACCCTCAAGGTCTTCATGGGTGATCTCCATACCATCATCCACAATACCAATCACACTCCCTGCACCACTCCACCTCCCCCATAGGGTCTGGATATCAATATCATTGCTCGCTATATTCCTGGTCAGACTACTATCTTCAAGATTCCACTGCTGGCTATAGAGTGGGTCACTCTTTACTTCCATAACCTGTTGCCAGAGGGGGGCCGCACAGAGCAGATCATTGCTCTCGAATAGCTGGTTTGCTCTGAGAATGGCCTCATGCCACCCTTCCAGCTGGTAAATCCTCTCTTTTTTGGTTTCAAAAATATGGGTCGGGTTCAGGCTGTTTTTTTCTTCAAACTGTTGGGTACGAGTTTCATCCCACTGTTGAGGCAAGCAGATCAAAAACTTATTGGAACCCTTTCTGAATTGCCCCTGTGTATAGACAAGGGGCTGACGATCTGGCTCTGCATGAAATGGATGGATGGTCAGTGGCTGCTGCTGCCCTCCCTCATACCAATAGGTCGCCGGGCTTTCTACTTCCGAGGCAACACAGCTCATGCTATGGTTTATCGACATCAACAGCCATAACCCTCTGTTTAGATGACGCACCTTTACCAAGCGGAGAAAATTCTCATTGATGTGCACTCTCCATACGGGAATTTTTCATGCTGCCAGCCTCTATTTGATATCGACCAGTACATCACCAAATGGGGTCTTCACCACCCTTTTTCCAGCAGGAACCTGATCATCCGGTATAGTTCTCTTCTTAGTTTTTTGATACATTTTTTTCGACGCCTGATATTTCTTCTTCTGCTCAGCCGCACGCGACACCTCTTGTGGTGTCATTTTCTTACGTTTCTGCTCAAGCAATGCCTTGAAAGGGTCTGACGATTTCACTTTCTTCTTATTATTTACCTCTTTACTTTTTCCGAGCCCCTTCTGTTTGCTAACCTGCTTGCTCTTGTTTTTCTGGGTGGGTTTCGGCCCTGCAATGGCACGTTTACGCAGTAGTGTCACCTTGGCAACTGCACCCTTTTGCAGACATTTCATCCCATATTCTGGCAAATCCCCCTGACAGCGATTATCGTCAGGATAGTGAAGCAGCACTGAACGTGGGGAGACCTGCATCAAACGGTATCCACTGTTCTCTGGAATCTCTGGCTCATCCCCCTTGACCCACTGGATTCTATGCTCTTTTCCCTTGCTATCTTCCAGTATGGCCGTATACCTTGAGCCCATTCGACTGGTACCTCTTAATCTAAAATTTTTCTGATTCTTTATTGCAATATTTTTTCTTTGCGGTTTCGTAACCACCTGAATAACTTCTCTTTTAGGCTCCTTCTCTACCCCTCTACCCTCATCAAACAGGGTAAATTCCTCGGCTGAGCCCGATAGGGAAAGAAGTGAGGCCACTACAATCATGCCAAACCGGCTTTGAAAGGTTCTTACTATTATCATTCTTTTCTCTCTACAAACAAAAAAAAGCGCCCCTGGTTAATAACCAGGGACGCCATTTTGAGGACTAGCCTCTATCTACAACCACTCTTCTTACTGTACTGTGAAGCTAATTGCATCACCGTAGATCAGACGCTCAGATGCAGTAGTACCATTTTTGTTGGAGTAACCAACATAGGCGCTATACGAAGCTGGAGACAGACCCGTACCTGAAACCGTAACCGTCTCAGAGGCATCCATCGCAGTCTCCGTGCGGAATGCTGGCAGATTAGCAATACCATCATAGAGACTCCAAGCTCCAGTATCATCGGACTGAATCCAAGTACCACCCATATCAACCACCAGATAGAACTCACCAGGCTGTCCCACATCTGCGGTATCTACATTGACTGTCACATCAAGGGTGATGGTATCCGTAGATGCAAAGTCTGAGGTATACGCCGTACCACTACGGATACTGGAGGTGATAGTTGCATCAGTATCCAGACCATCTGCGGTCGCCACTGTACGATCATCCGCAGCTGGAATAGCCATTACCGTTACCGTTGTGGTGTCAGTGTTAGCACTCGCATCCGTTGCTGTGACAGTTACCGTACCTGCTGCAACACCTGTCACAACACCTGCACTATCAACCGTTGCAACTGCTGCATCCGCTGATGCATAGCTGGCTGCACTACCCGTAGTTGGAGTGATGGTTCCAGTCAGACCAGAATAGACAGTAAGTGTATCAGGTATGTCAATCACCTCAGATACCGTACCGGAGAGTACGTAGGTCTGCTTGTTACCACTCACATCCTGTGCAGTGATGGTTACCTCGTAGGTATCTCCAGAGGCGAAGGTGACACTACTCAGCGTCAGTGTCTTGCGTGCTGTAGCGGCATCGTAGGTCTCAGCAAAACCGACAGAGTTATTATTGACACGAATCAGACTTACACTGGTGTTGGTGCCATCTACCGCGCCCGCACCACTGTCATCTCCCAACTGCGCAACAATAGTGGTATCGCCCACTGCTGCTGCATGCAGGGTAGCCGTCGG
>JABHIC010000238.1 GCA_018671205.1 Gammaproteobacteria bacterium | reverse complement strand
TTTACCATTACCGATGGTGCAATCCGTATGTTGGTGGTGCTCTACTTCCATCTGCTCGGCTATTCGCCGCTAGAGGTGGCGATGCTGTTTCTCTTCTACGAACTCTTTGGCATGGTCACCAATCTTGTTGGGGGCTGGCTAGGGGCACGCATCGGTCTTAATCGCACCATGCACCTGGGGATGGGATTGCAGATCATCGCGCTAATGGCGCTAACCGTGTCGAGTGAGTGGCTTTCGGTCCCCTATGTAATGGCCGCACAGGCCCTCTCTGGTATCGCCAAAGATCTCAATAAAATGTCGGCCAAGGCATCCGTCAAGAGCATAGTCGGCAGTGATCAGAACTCCAAACTGTTTACCTGGGTAGCCCTGTTGACGGGCTCCAAGAATGCGTTGAAAGGGGCGGGGTTCTTTATCGGTGGTGCGTTGCTGGAGTGGGTCGGATTCGAAGGGGCACTGAGGCTGTTAGCGGGGATGCTGTTTGTGGTGTTGTTGGTTACCATACTGCTGTTGCCCTCAGGGGTGGGAAAAATGTCATACAAGCCGGCATTCACCCAGATCTTCTCTAATATCCCGGCGATTAACTGGCTGTCGGCGGCCCGTTTCTTTCTGTTTGGCTCACGAGACATCTGGTTTGTGGTGGGGCTGCCGGTATTCCTTGTTGAGGTGCTGGGTTGGTCATTGACCGAGGTGGGGAGCTTTATGGCGCTGTGGGTCATCGGTTATGGCGTGGTGCAGGCGATGGCTCCCAAACTGATACGCAGCAGCTACCATGGTTCGAGTGGTAGGGTGGGGGCTGCTCGTGGTTGGGTTTTTGTGTTGGCACTCTTTCCCGCTGGAATCGCTGGGGCGCTCCAGCTAGGGTGGCCCACCGAGCCTGTATTGGTTGTCGGGCTGATCCTGTTTGGCGTGGTGTTTGCGATCAATTCTGCGCTTCACTCCTATCTTATTCTTGCCTATTCAGACCATGATCGGGTGGCGATGAGTGTGGGTTTCTACTACATGGCCAATGCCGGGGGTCGCCTGACCGGGACACTGCTTTCTGGTTGGCTCTACCAGACCGTTGGGCTTGAGGGGGCGCTCTGGTGCTCCTCTCTCTTCGTGCTAATTGCGTCCCTGCTCTCGCTCAAACTTCCGCAAAGTGAGGGGGATTCAGATTCTGGAGTGGTTTCTCTTTCCACCACCGCGCAACCGGGAGAGAAAGAAGCCGCTGAGCAGTGAGAAGAGAACAACCAGTGCCCCCATCAGGAACCAGTTCCGCTCTTTCCGGTCTTGTAGCGCGACATTCTCCTGCTGCAACACCTCCAGCTTGCGCTGCTCCGTCCTCCGTTCTCCCCGTAATCGTGTATTCTCCTTCTCCAGCTCCAGTGCATTAGAGCTGACACCCCGGATAGTCGTCACCTCCAGGTTGACGCGGCGGATATGCTCTTTCAGCTTCTGAACCTCGGCCTCGATAATCTGTCTCTCCTGCTGGATACTGCTGATGGTTCCCTTCAGACGGTTGATCTCCAACTCATATTTCACCTGCTTCTGCTCGGTACCACTGCCCGCAGAGGTGGTTGGGGCGTTCTCTGTAAGGTAGCGTGTGGGAATCCAGCCATGAATACCGGAGTCCGTGGTGATCTTGCTGAAGCTATTTTTCTGCTTATTGTCGGTCACCACCTTTGAGCCAACCGGCAGCAGTTGCAGAATCTGGCGATTGGCAGGGTCTGGTTCTGCCCGCAGTGGGATTGGGATACCGGAGATATAGCGCTCTGCTGCAGTGACCAGTGTGGGGGTCAGCAGCAACAGCAGGCTATGGAGCAGGAGGGTTTTGAGTCGACTCACAGTGCCTCAATTTTCTCTTTCTGTGCGCTTAGCTGCTGTTGACGGTTGTGAACCTCCAGCAGCTTCTCGCGCTCTTTGGCAACCACCGCCTCGGGTGCCCGCTCGACAAAATTGGGGTTACTGAGTTTCCCCTCCAGGCGGGCAATCTCACCGCCTACCTTGTTGATCTCCTTCTCCAGTCGCTGGATTTCAGCATCCTTGTCGATCAGTCCCGCCATCGGGATCAGAATCTTCATCGCGCCGACCAGGGCGGTGGCAGACTCCGGAGCCTCGCTCTCACGCGGCAGCACCTGAATCGACTCCAGCCGTGCGAGGCTATTGAGGATGGCGCGATGTTCCCCGAGAAGGCGCTGATCCTCCGCTGAACTCTCCTGGATCAGGATGGCCAGTGGTTTTCCGGGGGCGATATCCATCTCACCACGAATGCTGCGGATGCCGAGGACAAAGGCCTTGATCCACTCCATCTCTTCCGTGGCAGCAGGGTTGATCTTGCTCTTGTCGGCTACCGGGTAGGGCTCCAGCATCAGTGTGGATTTGCCCTCAATTACCGTTTTTCCAGCCAGTGGGGCGACCCGTTGCCAGATCTCCTCGGTGAGGAACGGCATGATCGGATGGGCCAGGCGTAGCAGAGTCTCCAGTACCCGAACCAGGGTGCGGCGGGTGCCACGGAGTGCGGCCTCGCTGCTCTTCTCGTTGTAGAGTACCGGCTTGGAAAGCTCCAGATACCAGTCACAGTATTCGTTCCAGGTGAACTCGTAGAGGGCATTGGCGGAGCGATCCAGACGGTACTGGTTAAAGCCCCGCTCAACCGCCTCCTCGCTCTCCTGCAGGCGGCTGATGATCCAGTGGTCCGCAGTCGAGAGCTCAACCGCTCCACCGGATTGTCCACAATCCTCTCCCTCCGTATTCATCAGCACATAACGGGCGGCATTCCAGATTTTGTTACAGAAGTTGCGATACCCCTCGGTGCGCCCCAGATCAAAGTTGATGTCACGTCCGGTGGAGGCGAGTGCGGCAAAAGTGAAGCGCAGTGCATCCGTGCCATAGGAGGGGATACCGTCGGGAAAATCCTTGCGGGTCGCTTTCTCGATCTTTTTGCGCATCTGCGGTTGCATCAGCCCACTGGCCCGCTTGGCGACCAGTGCCTCCAGCTCGATGCCGTCGATCAGGTCAATCGGGTCGAGCACGTTGCCTTTTGATTTGGACATCTTTTGGCCGTGGGAGTCACGCACCAGACCGTGGATATAGATCTCACGGAAAGGGACATCATCCATGAATTTCAGCCCCATCATGATCATCCGGGCAACCCAGAAGAAGATG
>JABHIC010000237.1 GCA_018671205.1 Gammaproteobacteria bacterium | reverse complement strand
GTTGAACCCATCGGCAAATGAGTCAGCAAAGGCAGCGGAGTCGTTGAACCCATCGGCAAATGAGTCAGCGAAGGCAGCGGAGTCGTTGAATCCATCGGTAAACGAGTCGGTGAAGGCAGCGGAGTCGTTGAATCCATCGGCAAATGGGTCATCGAAGGCTCCGGTATCATTAAACTCACCGGCCAACGGAGTGTCAAAATAATCTCCGCTGATGGGTTCATTGGGATTATCGGTAAATTCTGAGGTAGCTTCTGGTTGTTGCTCACTCATTAGGGAGGCCACTTTTGCGCCCTCAAGCACCATCTCTGCGTTTGGCACCTCCTCATTAGGGCTGCCGATAATCATCCCGTCCGGGTCAACTGCCGGCTCTCCATCGGCTCCTGTTATCGCCATTCCGTCTGGCCCAACCATTGGCTCTCCGGCAGGCCTGGCTAAATCCATTCCGTCCGGCTCAGCCATATCCACCCCATCAGGCCCAACCTCATCAGCTCCAACCAAGAGTTCTCCATCAGGAACTTCCCGCTCTTGCATGTTTTCTGGAGGCTGTTCACCCTTCGCTAAGATTAGCTCTTCAGGCGCCTTTTGATCCTCTACGGTCTCTTCTCTACCCTGATCGGTGCTCTCCCCTTCGAGGGATGGCTCACTCTTCACCACCTCTTGCTCAACATCAGGAGGCTGTTCACTCTCCTGTGCAGCCTCAGCAACCTCAATGGATTCTTCACTCTCCAAAGCCTCTTCACTCTCCAGGGTCTCTTCGCCCTCTGGAGTGGTCTCATCACCTTCTGGAGTGATCTCTTCAGACTCTGGCGGTGCCTCTTCTTCGGGGGTCTCTCCTTCATCCTCCTGTGATAGCTCCTCTTTTGGAGTCTCCTCCTCACTCTCCTCTGGTTCCCCCTCTTCGAGTGTCTCTTCCTCACCTTCCGGCAGCTCTTCTTCGTCGAGGATCTCCTCTTCTCCCTCTACCAACAGCTCTTCCTCTCCCTCAGCAGGCTCTTCCCCGCCATCTGCCCCCTCTTCCTGTTCTTCATCCTTCTCGGTTAACTCTTCATCCGCCAGAGCTTCCTCCTCCTTGGTCTGCTCCTCCTCTTGCTGCTCTGCCTTCTCAGTCGCCTGTGCCTCGACAACAAATTGTGGTGTCGGCGGCATGCTGGCATTAAAGATCTGGGTGATGGATTCGGGGGCCTCAAATGCAGGAGAGGGGGGGCCGGGGCGGAAGCTGACTGCAGTGGCTGAGCCGGGCTCTGTCAGGGTAACGGTGCCCCGTCCGTTCACATCCGAGACATCGAGAATACCGGAGCGGTGGACAAAAGTGGTGGTGCCATCACTTGCAATCTGTCCCTCCAGCTCTGAGCCACGAATACCAATCTGCGCGGTGGGGGTCTTGATGGTGGAGTGGTGCCCCCCCTTGCCCTCTCCCCCCAATTTTCCGCTGGCATAACGGAAGAACCCATTGGTTACCGTGGCCTCAAATTTTCCCTGTTCACTGTTTGCGTTAAATTCATAATTTTCAATGATTGCCCGGGTCTCTTTACCAAGCTGAAAGCTGGTGTCATCCACCATTCGTAGTCCGGCAAAGGAGCGCCCAATGGTCTCAACGACATCGTCCTGATAGATGGGGTCACCCTCTTTCAGAGTACGAATTCTGCCATCACTCCCTTTAGCTGTGACATTAGCGGCTGCCCCAATCTCATCGACCACCCCAATGGGGTCACCCAGTACGCCCGGAATGGCGAGTGAACCCGCAGGGCCGGCAACCTCTATCGAATCTGTATTAATCAGGAGTTGGTGTACGGTCTCTGGAAGGAGGGCAGCCCCGGCGGGGGTCTGGAGTTGGGGAGAGGGGTCTGCAGAAAAATAGCCCTCAATGGTGATCTCTTCACCCGTATTCCCCCGAATGATCAGGTCATCGCCATTGCGGTAGTAATCCCCCTGAAGCAGGAGCTCCGCAGAGAGAATGGTGTAACTGAGCTCAACAGCGGAAGCCTGGGTATCGGGGTCGATCCCATGGTGGTGGCTATTAATAAATGCTCTGTTTTCTGTTGCCATTGTGGTGAGTTTATAGGGGGCACCTCTATAAATGGACTTTTTCAGTGGTTGCTGCGTCAGCTCCGTACTCTAATTTTAGAGGTACCCTGGGAGAGGTAGACAGATATAGTGTACTCCCAGTTTCTGTAAAATCAATGGAGAAATAATATAATGCTATGTTATATAAGGGAATATTTAGAGAAAAACATTCTGGAGAAAAAAATTACTATTCTGTGGTGTAAAAACGCTGGGTAAAATGGATATTTCCAACCGTTGATGGTTCGGCGTAGGGTTGCTCCGGCTCAACCTGAATCTGGAATCTCAGCGTCTCGTTGTCACCAATGCGAAATTGGTCCAGGTAGTAGATTGCCTCTTGCTCTCGTACCTGGAAAAAGTGAAGGGTGGAGAGTTGGCTGCTGAGGTTCGTGGCGGTACCGGTGACGCGGGCGGGAATCGGTTGCGTTGAGCCATCTTTAGATCTTCTCAGAACGGTGATATTGACGATTGCCCGGTGGTTACTGCGGATGATGTTATGGCGCTGGGCAACCTCAGCGGGGATCATATCCGAACGAAAGGCGTTGTAGTGGACGATATAGTTGTCAAAAGTGGTGGAACGCTCTGCAACGGCCTCCATCGGCAGTAGTAGTGTGGTGAACAGGGTAGAGAGCAGGGTGAGGAGTGTCCGGGTTCTATGCATGGGTTGACCCTATTGAGAGTGAGTTGCTACCGGTTATTGGTGGTAAGGAAGGCGTTCAAAGCGGTATATCGCCGTCTCACCCAATAAGTTGGGGGAGATTTTCAGTAGTGCGGGTTCACGGTGCTGGTGGTCGATCACGGTTCGCTCCAGAATCCGAATTCCTTTCTGTCTGCACAGCGCCTCAAAGTCGGCCACGGTGCAGAGATGGATGTTGGGCGTATTGTACCAGCTGTTGGGCAGGGTTTTGGTGACGGGCATTCGCCCCTGGAACAGTAGCTGGATACGGGTGCGCCAGTGACCAAAGTTGGGAAAGGTGATGATCCCCTGTCTGCCGACCCGCAACATCTCATCCAGTAACTGATCGGGGTAGTTGATCGCCTGTAGGGTAAGGCTCATGATGACGTAATCAAAGGCGTTGTCATCAAAGTAGTCGGAGAGCCCCTTGTCGAGATCGGACTGGATGACGTGAATGCCATTCTCAATGCTGCTCAACACCTTTTTGTCATCCAGCTCCAGCCCATAGCCCTCGACATTGAGGGTCTCCATCAGATGTCTTAGCAGGGCGCCATCCCCGCAGCCGAGGTCGAGAATACGGCTCCCCGGTTGGATCCACTGACCGATGATCTCCTGATCGGGACGTAACATTACCGGTTCTCCCCACTGGTTTGGATACGCCCCATGTAGCCGCTGAAGATGTTGAGGTAGTGGGGGATTTTCATCAGGAAGGCATCATGTCCCTGATGTGCCTCGATTTCAGCATAGCTGACCCGGATGTTGTTATTGAGCAGGCCGCGTACCAGCTCCTTGGAGCGCTTTGGGGAGAAGCGCCAGTCACTGGTGAAGGAGAGTACACAAAATTGGGCGGTGACCTGCTGTAGTGCTGCAGTCAGATCGTTGTCATGGGCAGCGGCAGGATCAAAGTAGTCCAGTGCTTTGGTCATCAATAAATAGGTATTGGCATCAAACTTACCGACAAAGGCATCGGCCTGATAGCGTAGATAGCTCTCTACCTGAAACTCCACCCCATAGTCATAGTGGATCTCACCTTCGCGCAGCTCACGACCAAATTTCGCCCCCATCGACTCATCGGAGAGGTAGGTGATATGGCCCAGCATCCGCGCTAGTCGCAGCCCCCGTTCGGGAAGTACGTGATGTTCCAGATAGCGTCCCTGATGAAAGTCGGGGTCGGTACGAATTGCCTGACGGGCCACCTCATTAAAGGCGATATTCTGTGCGGTCAGTTTTGATGCGGCTGCAATCACTATGGCATGGCGAATACGATCCGGAAAAGAGATGCTCCACTGCAGGGTCTGCATTCCTCCGAGACTGGCACCCACCACGGCAGCCCATTGATGGATCATAAGCCGGTCGGCCAGTCGGGCCTGACTGTTGACCCAGTCACTGACGGTGACGAAGGGGAAGTCGGGGCCATAGGGCTTTCCATTTTCCGGGTTGGGGCTGGTGGGGCCGGTAGAGCCGTCACAGCCCCCCAGGTTGTTGAGGCAGACCACAAAGAAACGGTTGGTATCAATCGGTTTTCCCGGGCCGATGGCGACATCCCACCAGCCGGGTTTACGATCCTCCATACTGTGGTAACCGGCCGCGTGGTGGTTCCCTGAGAGGGCATGGCAGATCAGAATGGCATTATCGGCCTCCCGGTTCAGTTTGCCGTAGCTCTCATAGACCAGATCATAAGTGGGCAGTACCACGCCACACTCCAGCTCCAGAGGTTGGTCAAAGTGGAGGGTCTGGGGGGTAATCAGACCCACCGAGTCTGTAGGGATTTGCTCAGCCATTATGGTGGTTTAATTGAGAGAGAGCCACTCATCCACGCAGCAGCAGCGCTGCCATATCCTGTAGTGGGGCGACCAGAATAAACTCAAACATTTTGAGTGCAAGCAGGGCCATGATGGGGGAAAAATCGACCCCCCCAGCAGCGGGTAGCCAGCGTTGAATCGGGCGCATCAGGGGGGCTGTCAACTGTTGCAGCAGGGAGATTCCAGGGTGGTCTGTTTGTGGCTGGAACCAGCTCAGTATTGCCTGAATCAATATCGACCAGAAGAGGAGGCTGATGGTCAGAGAGAGGATCTCGGTAATGGATAGGATCACCAGCCCCAGCGGGCTCGCCTCCAACCCCTGTAACGATGCGATCAGGTAGAGATGGGTAAACTGGAGTAGCAGCAGGGCCAGCAGGGATGCACTATCGATCTGTCGGGTCGAGGGGAGAGAGCCGCGTAACGGGCGCAGTACCGGATCCGTGATTCGGGTGACCATTTGTGAGATGGGATTATAGTAGTCAACTCGCATCAACTGGAAGAGGAAGCGGAGCAGTGCAAACAGAATAAAGATGCTAAAGAGCATCTGCAGCAGAAATAGTCCGGCATTGGAGGTATGGGTCATGAGGACTCCTGGGGGTTGTTGTCCTGACCCAGTAGATCAGCCAGCTCGATAGAGCGTTGCTGTGCTGCCTGCATTGCGGTACTTACCAGAGCCTCCAGCCCCTGCTGCTGAAATATACCAATCGCCTTTTCCGTGGTGCCACCGGGAGAGGTGACCTTTTGGCGCAGCTCCGCGCTACTTTCGGGGCGCTCCAGGGCCATTTTTGCTGCTCCAAAGGCCGTCTGTGTGGTGAGTCTACGGGCATTCTCTGCAGAGAGCCCCAGTGACTGCCCGGCAGCCTCCATCGCCTCCATAAAGAGAAAGAAGTAGGCGGGCCCAC
>JABHIC010000002.1 GCA_018671205.1 Gammaproteobacteria bacterium | reverse complement strand
TTCTGGTGCTGTCTAGAGTGCCTGTGATGCACGATCATGGTGCGGTGAATGGTTTTGTGAACCAGAACGGGGCAAGCTCACCTACAGCTCAGATGGCCCCACTATTGACTATTGATCAGGGGTTTCATGGATCAATAATAACGGAGGTCAATCCCCACTTTCCTCAGACGGCGCTGCTCAACCTTCAGGTCATGGCGGGTCAGGGCATGGTTATTGATCCACTGCGGGTCAAAATGGAGGGTGATCACCTCCCTGTTGAGGTGGATCTCCGGCATCGGAATCTGCTCTTTGCTACGCCCCCGGTAGAGCAGTACCGAAATCCTCAACAATATCGTAAGCTCCATCAGTACAGTATTCAGGCGGAAAGCGTTAAAGGGGGCGGTTTTTAGTCTCATCCGGTGGCCACCGACCAGTGCTCCGAGCGTGCGTTGCTCCTGGCGAGAGAAGCCGGGAAGATCAGAGTGCTCAATCAGGTAGGCACTATGGAGATGGTATTTACGGTGGGAGATTGCCAACCCAATCTCATGCAGTTTGGCTCCCCAACGCAGCGCATTCTCGAACCGCTCCTCATCGCTTGAAAAGTGGTGGGCAACCTGACTAAAGAGTGCGCTGGCCATTACATGGACCCGCTCTGCATGGGTGTGATCCACATGATAGCGCTGCATCAGTTTGTCGATCGATAGCTCACGAATATCATGGTTAGAGACCCGCCCAATGTAATCGTAGATCACCCCCTCCCGTAGCGCCCCATCCGAGACCAGCATCTCCTTGATCTTCAGACTCTTGAAGGTCGCATAGAGGATCGCAAGCCCGCCAGGAAAAACAGCGCGTCGCTCCTCCTTCATCCCCTCCATTTGAAGATTATCAACCGTGCCCTGTTTAATGACCTGCTTACGCAACCGTTTCAGTGACTCCAGGGTGATCGTGTTGTGTGACCATCCGGCACTATGGATGATACGGGCCACGGAACGGATGGTACCCGAGGAGCCAATCGCCCGCTCCCAGTGCCCCTCTCTATACTGCTTTCGTACCCCCTGAAGCTCGGCCAGCGCATCCAGCTCTGCCCGCTCCATCCGTTTGCGACTGATCCGCCCATCCGCAAAATGGCGCTGACTCATACTGACACTGCCCATGGTCAGGCTATCCATCGTTTTTGGGGCGTGGCCAATACCACAAATGAGTTCTGTACTGCGTCCACCAATATCCATCACCAGCAGGGGCTGATCCAGTGCCTCGATATCGTGAGTGACCCCCTGATAGACCAGTCGTGCCTCCTCAAAACCGGAGATGATCTCGATCTCATGGTTCAGTGCCCGTTGTGCCGCCTCCAGAAAAGGCTCTGCATTGCGTGCCGTACGCAGGGTTTTGGTTCCCACCGCACGGATGGCATGGGGGGGGATCCCCTGAAGTCGCTCTCCAAATCGCTCCAGCGCCTCCAGCGCACGCGCCATGGCCTCCTCGGTCAGGTTGTTTCTCTTGTCGAGCCCCCCACCCAGACGAACCATCTCCTTGACCCGGTCGATGACCTGTAGTTGTCCATTCTGGTATCGAACCACGATCATATGGAAGCTGTTAGAGCCGAGGTCGATTGCAGCAACATGCTCGGATGGATTTGATGTTGCGAGGTTCAGGTTCAATGGATCGATCCCTAATCTGAGGTAAAAAACGATATTATTAGAGAAGGGCTGTAAGATGTACAGTTTTCTGATGGCGCTGAAATAGATAAGGTAAGAACCCATGCATGATGAAGTGAAAAAATATTATGGAGAGATTCTGGTCAGCAGTAGTGATCTGCAGACCGATGCCTGCTGTACCGACAGCGCCATGCCGGACTATCTGAAAGGGCCACTAGCGGATATACACACCGAGGTTAGCTCCAAATACTATGGCTGTGGGCTGGTGGCACCTCAGCAGCTGGAGGGGACACGTATTCTGGATCTGGGGAGCGGTTCAGGGCGAGACTGTTATCTGTTATCCCGTCTGGTGGGTGAGACGGGGTTTGTGGTCGGGGTCGATATGACAGATGAGCAGCTCGCCGTAGCCAACCGCCACCTTCAATGGCATACCGAGAAATATGGGTATAGCAAACCTAACGTTATATTTCACAAGGGGTATATTGAAAAGCTGGATGAGCTGGATCTTGCCGATGAGAGTTTCGATATCATCATCTCCAACTGTGTAATCAACCTCTCGCCGGATAAGGATGCGGTACTGCGTGAGGCGTGGCGGGTACTGAAACCAGGAGGTGAACTCTACTTCTCTGATGTCTACTCCGAGAGACGTGTTCCACAGGCACTGGTCTCGGACCCACGACTCTACGGGGAGTGTCTCAGCGGGGCACTCTACTGGAACGATTTTCTTACCCTGGCCAGAGGCAGCGGTTTTTCAGACCCGCGTCTGGTTGAGGACCGTCCATTGACCATTGATAATCCGGAGATTGAGCAGATATTGGGGCCTCACAACTTCTTCTCTGCCACCTACCGCCTGTTTAAAATCCCTGAGCTGGAGGGGAGTTGCGAGGATTATGGTCAGGCCGTAATCTACAGAGGAACCGTGGCTCACCACCCCGACCATTTCGCCCTCGACAAGGAGCATGTTTTTGAGTCCGGGAAAGTGGTGCCGGTCTGTGGCAACAGTTGGCGTATGCTCCAGCAGAGCCGTTTTGTGGACCACTTTGAGTTTATTGGCAACTGGAATAGCCACTTCGGAATATTCAACGGGTGTGGAACCCGGATGCCCTTTACTCAGTCGGTAGAGTCTGCAGCAGATTCCACCCCTACGGGCTGTTGTTGAAACAGTGGAGGCATTTAAGAAACCACGCAGCTTTGACCGTAACCTGGTTGTAATTGGTGCCGGCTCAGGGGGGCTGGTCTCCGCCTACCTGGCTGCAGCAATGGGAGCCAAAGTGACCCTGATCGAGAAAGGGGAGATGGGCGGAGACTGTCTTAACCGTGGCTGTGTTCCCTCAAAGGCACTGATTCGTTCAGGGCGTATCGTTTCGGAGCTACGCAAGGCGAAGGCACTGGGTTTTCTGGAGGCCACTGCCAAGATCGACTTCAATGCGGTAATGGAGCGGGTACAGCAGGTGGTTGAGACCAT
>JABHIC010000236.1 GCA_018671205.1 Gammaproteobacteria bacterium | reverse complement strand
GTAGGGGCGCGAGGCCTCCATACGCTCCTGTGCCTTACGCATCTTACTGGCGGCCACCATCTCCATGGCGCGAGTAATCTTCTGCGTACTCTTGACGCTCTTGATTTTCTCTCGAATTTCCTTGCCGACTGCCATCTGATCCAGTTTCCTTTAAATAGAGGTTATCTTTACCAGCTATGGTTGGCCTTGAACTCTTCGATGGAACTACGGAGTGAGCCCTCAATACTATCATTGTAGTCACCCGCCTCATTAATCTTATCCATCAGATCACTCTGTGAGCTCTTCATATAAGATTGTAGTGCCTCCTCAAAACTGACAATATTGGCCGGTTCGATATCATCCAGAAAGCCCTCATTGGCCGCAAACAGAGAGGTAGCCAGCTCAGCAATGGTCATCGGTTCATACTGCTTCTGCTTCATCAACTCAGTCACACGCTGACCTCGCTCAATCTGCTTACGGGTCGCCTCATCCAGATCAGACGCAAACTGGGCAAAGGCGGCCAGCTCACGATACTGTGCCAGATCGAGACGCACACCGCCCCCCAGCTTTTTGATAATTTTGGTCTGTGCCGCCCCCCCCACACGCGATACCGAGAGACCTGCATTGATCGCCGGACGGATACCTGAGTTAAACAGGTCCGTCTCCAGAAAAATCTGTCCATCGGTAATCGAAATCACATTGGTCGGTACAAAGGCGGATACGTCACCAGCCTGGGTCTCGATGATCGGTAGTGCTGTCAGTGAGCCGGTCTGCCCCTTCACTTCACCGTTGGTCCGCTTCTCAACCTCAGCCTCATTAATGCGTGATGCACGTTCCAGCAGGCGAGAGTGAAGATAGAAGACATCTCCCGGATAGGCCTCACGACCCGGTGGTCGACGCAGAAGCAGAGAGACCTGACGGTAGGCCCATGCCTGTTTGGTCAGATCATCATAAACGATCAGTGCATCCTCTCCCTTGTCACGGAAGTACTCACCCATAGTGCAGCCCGAATAGGGGGCAATGTACTGCATCGCAGCGGACTCAGAGGCCGCCGCCGCAACAATAATAGTATGTTCCAGTGCATCATGCTCCTCCAGACGACGCACTACCTCCGCAATCGAGGAGGCTTTCTGTCCTACCGCAACATAGATACACTTAACTCCGGTTCCCTTCTGATTGATAATGGCATCCACTGCCACAGCCGTTTTACCGGTCTGGCGATCACCAATAATCAACTCTCGTTGACCACGACCAATAGGAACCATCGCATCAATGGCCTTCAGTCCGGTCTGAACCGGCTGATCGACCGACTTACGGGCGATGACCCCCGGCGCAATCTTCTCAATAGGCTCCTTACCCTGTGCCGCAATTTCCCCTTTTCCATCCAGCGGATTTCCCAGAGAGTCCACCACACGCCCCAGTAACGCCTCACCCACCGGAACCTCAAGAATACGTCCGGTACAGCGCACTGTATCTCCTTCCGAGATATGCTCATACGACCCAAGAATCACTGCACCGACAGAGTCTCGCTCCAGGTTAAGTGCCATGCCGTAGGTATTACCGGAAAATTCGATCATCTCGCCCTGCATCGCATCACTCAGACCGTGCAGACGAACCACACCATCTGCCAGACTGACGACCGTACCCTCTGTACGGGCCTCGGCAAGTGGCTCGAAACTCTCGATTTTCTTCCGGATCAGTTCACTGACTTCAGAAGGATTGAGTTGCATAATTGCTCCTATAAATCAATACGTAACATGGCCATTTTATCTCAACGGCCACAGAGTTATTAAATTCTATATCGAATAGTCTATTCAGTCTCATGTTGCAATGCTCTACTAGCTCTGCATCAGACTGGAAAGTTGATCCATTTTTCCACGCAGAGAGAGATCAATCACCTGATCCCCTGCACGGACAACCACCCCACCAAAAAGGCTCTTATCCACCAGGGTGGTAATCAAAACCTCTTTCCCCAGCCTCTCTTTCACTACCGCTGCGATGGCAACCTCTGCAGGACCATCTAACGGATAGGCCGAGATCACCTCAACATCGATCTGCTTCTCATCTTCACGCTTCAGCCACTGAAACAGCTCCGAGATCTCTGGAGCGTAACCCAAGCGACGATTCTCCAGTAAAACCTTGATGAAATTTTCTCGTGTCCCGTTAAACAGCTCTTCATCCACACCGGCACCCACTGCTAGCACCAGCTCACTCAGCTGTTCGTTGGAGAACCGTGGATGGGCCAGACGTTCGGACACGGCGGGCTCTTTTACAATAGTGGCCAGCAACTCTACCGCCCCCAGCCACTGCTCAACCGCCCCTTCCCGACTCGCCTGTGCAAAGGCAGCCTCTGCATAGGGGCGAGCAATTGTTGTTCTCTCTTCCATGAAACTAGAACTTCGCTCCTAGCTCAACGAGGATCTGTTGATGGTCAGACTCTTTGACCTCTCGCTGCAGAATTTGCGAGACCCCCATCAGAGTCAGTGCAGAGACCTCTGCCCGCAGGTGCTCTCGTGCACTATTGGACTCCTGCTCAACCAGTGAGTGACCCGACTCAATAATACGATCCGCCTCCTCCTGAGCTTTCCCTTTTGACTCATCAATCACCTCGCTGGCACGCTGATGTGCGCGGCTGATAATTTCAGTCGCCTCTTCATGCGCCTCACGGATCACATTCTTCGCTCGCTGTTCAGCCAACTGATGTTCGTGATGTCCGCGTTCTGCCGCTGCAAGCCCATCAGCAATCTGTTTCTTGCGCTCACTCAGTGCGGCCATCAGAGGGGGCCACACGTACTTCATCACAAAGAACACAAATAGAAAAAATGCGATCGACTGACCGATCAGGGTAGCATTAATATTCATAAGGGATTTTCTCTTCTATCCAACAGTCGTTTTATCCGGCAACTGCAAACAGAACATAGAGTGCCAGACCTACTGCAATCATAGGTACCGCATCGACCAGTCCCATCACAATAAAGAACTGGGTACGTAGCATAGGGATCAACTCAGGCTGACGAGCGGCACCTTCCAGGAAACGTCCACCTAGAATACCGATACCTACGGCTGCGCCGAGGGCACCCAGCCCCATCATTAGACCACCTGCGATGAACAATAGTGCTTGTTCCATTTTTTTCTCCTGTTCTCTATTGAGGATTAAAAGTTGTAAAATTGTAATCTATATATCACTGGATATAGTGGGCGACACGGTATGACCCACTATTACTATACGGTTAGTGCTCATTATGGGCCATCTCCATGTAGACAATCGTCAACGTCATGAAGATAAATGCCTGCAAAGTAATAATCAATATATGGAAGATCGCCCAGCCCAGCTGCAACAGACCACCAAAGCCCCCCATAACCCAACCTGCACCATACATCATTGCAATCAGAATAAAGATGGTTTCACCCGCATACATGTTCCCGAACAGTCGCAAAGCAAGAGAGATTGGTTTTGAGATCAACGAGATCCCTTCCAGAATGAGGTTAGCTGGAAGCCCCCACTTGCCAAATGGCTGAAATGCTATCTCTCCCAAAAACCCTCCTAACCCTTTATTCTTAATACTATAATAGATCATCAAATAGAACACGGAGAGGGCCATGCCAAAAGTAATATTGGGGTCTGTTGTCGGCACAACCTTGAAGAACACATGGTGAGGATCCATCCCCAGCGCACTCTCACCCACGGCTCCTGCCAGTAAGGGTAGCCAATCCACCGCGATCAGGTCCATCAGGTTCATCAGGAAAACCCAGCAGAAGATAGTCAATGCCAGTGGTGCAACCAGATCATTTTTTGCGCTGAAAGAGCCTTTGACACTCTCATCCACAAACTCGACAATCCACTCCACAAAATTCTGCAACCCGCCCGGAACCTCTGCCGTAGCCCGCTTGGCTGCGGTGTAAAAGAGGAGAAAAAAGAGCCCCCCCAGCGCCACAGACCAGAGCAGTGAGTCAACATGAATCGCCCAGAAACCCATCTCTTTAATATCTGCTGCGGAGTGTGCAAACCCCCAATGACCATCCTGATAACCAAACGTAAGATTGGTTAGGTGGTGTTTGATATATTCACCAGTGGTGATTGTTGCGCCAGACATAGAGAGAGTTACTCAGTTCTTATATTTATTATATTGCGTTTCAGTTTTACAACTTATTCATACCGCGTTCAAAAAAATCCCCCCCGAGGGGGCCACTTGCAACGAGCAGCATCACCTGCCCCACCACAAATCCTGTCACCAACGCCATCGGTTCTAACCCCAGCTTCACCATCCCCAACAGGAACAGAGCAATAACCCAGACAAAGCGCTCTATCACCGTGAGGTAGAGATCCGCAGTAATCCTCTGTGCACTCTCTGCCGCATCACGCTTAATCTCAGCTAGGGACTCTTTTCGTTCAGAGCGTCTCAGCCGCCACTGCAACCAGAGCAGGTTCACAACAGAGATCACTCCTCCATAAAGGATGGACCACTTCGCTTGCCCCCCCCAAACAGACTCACCCCAAAACGCAATGGTAAGGATAGCAGCCATCTGAAGCAGTGGCACAGCCCATCTCTTAACTGCGCCTATTATAGAAATCATCGATAGGTGGGTCAATTGCGATTTAACAAAAAATGAGTTTATTTTTACTCAGTGCGCCCTACCCGCTCACTGAATATGTTGGAGAATTCCATCCAGTTCATCCAGCGAGTTGTACTGAATCGTCAGCTTACCCCGCCCCTTGCCCCCCTGATGAATCGTCACTGAGGCCCCCAGCTTCTCAGAGAGCTGGTTCTGTAGTGCTCGTACATTAGGGTCCAACTCCTCTGCTGCCGTAGTGGCGGGCCTAGCAGGAGGGCGTAGCAGTTTGCGCACCAGCTTCTCGGTCTCACGCACCGAGAGCCCCAGCAAAATAACCTGCTTGGCAGCATCGCTTTGCCTCTTCCCCTCCAGACCGAGCAGCGCACGGGCATGCCCCATTTCCAGCTTTCCCTTCTCGACCAGCAACCCCACCTCTGCATTGAGATTGAGCAGCCGTAACAGATTGGTCACCGCAGTACGCGAGCGTCCAACCGCATCAGCGGCCTGCTGCTGGGTCAGTTCAAACTCCTTGATCAGCCGTTGCAGTGCGCTCGCCTCTTCAATCGGATTAAGATTCTCTCGCTGAATATTTTCAATCAGCGCCATCGCCATGGCGGCCTGGTCTGAGACCTCTCGCACCACAACCGGCATCTCCTGCAGCCCAGCAAGCTGTGCAGCACGCCAGCG
>JABHIC010000235.1 GCA_018671205.1 Gammaproteobacteria bacterium | reverse complement strand
CGAACTTGTGACCCAAGGATTAACAGTCCTTTGCTCTACCAACTGAGCTACAGGGGAATAGTGGCGCAGATGGTACAGATGCTCTCCCTATTGGTCAACCAATGAAGGATAATTTGTGCTCATATAGAGCCTGTACCATCTTGTATGAGAAAAGCCTGGGGAGTTGTCTGAGGTGGTGGATGTGGTGACAGGCTGAGAGGGGAGAGCGGTGTTTCAATAGGAGGATTCCTGGCTCAGGGGTAGCCGTAAAAAAAACAAAAATAGGCTAGTAAAGTGAGTGGGGATACCTTAGAATTGCGCGCGCTATCCAAGTGGGATAACCCACACAGATAGGGTGCTTAGCTCAGCTGGGAGAGCATCGCCCTTACAAGGCGAGGGTCGCAGGTTCGATCCCTGCAGCACCCACCATATAAAACCCTGTAGATTCATTGGTCTACAGGGTTTTTTCTTGCTTGACTGTATCCTTGTTTGCTCTAGTACTCCGACAACCTTGTTTTGACCGTCTCAGCAAGCCTGAATAGGGTGAGCAGTAGGTTCTCTATATCTCGGACAGCCACCTAGGCAGTCATCGGTACTTTAGAGATTCATAGAGGATGTTTGCCTCTTCTAACAACGTAGGTTCAAGCTCAGTAATCTTGGGGATCAAGTCTATTTGACAGTGAGTCACTGTCAAAACAACAATGGTATCCCTCATTACAGTACAAACCAGATGGTGCTTCTGTACTGGATAAAAAGAGAATGCCTCTGAGAAACCATTTTTAGTTTGAAGGATTCCAGAATGTTCCTTGATCAGTAATAG
Organism: Gammaproteobacteria bacterium; assembly: GCA_018671205.1. Classification (GTDB taxonomy): domain Bacteria; phylum Pseudomonadota; class Gammaproteobacteria; genus Thiopontia. The sequence continues at coordinate 3,511 of JABHIC010000235.1, read as the reverse complement.
ACTATTCTGTACATCCACAATATAACGGTTAGCCACTGCAATTCCTAACTGACTGATTGAGTAATTCCTGATCTCAGCCAGGTCAAACATAGCCCTGTCTGTTAGCTGCAAATCGCTCATTTGGACTGATTGGAGAGAAATTGATCAAGGTCGGTATTTAAATCACCTGAGAATGTGGTGGTACGGCCAGCGACAGTATCTTGGTAGCCACTCACAATATTGGCTCTTAATTGTTGAGCCTCTATTCTCTCTTTCTTCTCCCTGAGTAAACTTCTTAAAAATTCACTAGGTGTAGCATAGAGCGAGCCATCACCAGTATTCTGGTCAACGAAAGCGCGAAGCTCATTCGTGAGTGATAAGTTAAGACTGTGTGACATTGGCCTCTCCAGGAAATTACTAGAATTTCTTGGACTATATGCAGCATGTCGAATAATATCAATAAACAACATATCAACGGCGATTCTAGGTTCAATGAGCCCTTCAGGGGGCTGTTTAGAGTCAAGGTTCAGCCATGTGGGAGGTTTACTCAATCAACTGAGCGGACATGTATGCTGACACAGGGGGGGCGCAGGTTCGATCCCTGCAGCACCCACCAACTCTAAAAAGGTTTTACTGTAAGGTTATGAATTCAATAATAATCTTCAGTGGAACTTTTTTTTTGCTTCGATTATGGTGGTGAATTGATAGCTACCCTTCAGCCGTCACGTATCCCTTCTCTCTCTCGGGTAGCCCCCTAATGTAGAGTAGTGTTTTGAATATAGAGGATTTATTATGATGAAAAAAGATGAAATTATACAAGCCTATGCGTTTAGGCATGCCTGTAAAGTATTTGATGTAGATAAGAAAATAGCGGAGGATGATTTTTCCCTTATCTTGGAAACAGGCCGTCTTAGTCCAAGCTCTTTTGGTTTTGAGCCCTGGAGGTTTCTGGTCGTACAAAACAGGGCCTTGAGAGAAAAACTTAAGCAGGTGACATGGGGGGCACAGGGCACCTTGCCAACCGCAAGTCACTTTGTGGTTATTCTGGCAAGAAAGCAGAAAAGCATGCACTACGATAGCCAGTACATTACCCATATGATGCAGGATGTTCACCATTTACCTACTGAGACCATTGAGAAGAGAAGAGGCTATTATCAACAGTTTATGGAGAGTGACTTTAGCCTTCTGAGCAGTGAACGTGCCACCTTTGACTGGGCAACAAAACAGATCTATATCGCCATGGGGAATATGATGACATCGGCTGCAATGATAGGAGTCGATAGTTGTCCGGTAGAGGGTTTTAACGCAAAAGAGTTAGAGCAGGTCATGGTTGATGATTTTGGCATTGATATTGCTGAGTTTGGTGTTGCCTGTATGGTCTCATTTGGTTACAGAGTCAATGAGCCTGGTGAGAAGACGCGTCAAAATATAGATGAGATCACTCAATGGTATAATTGAGCGAGTCAACCTGTCCCCGGGGTGGAGTGGTGAATAAGATAGAAAAAATTGCAATTGTATTAATGATGTTGGTGGGTAGTTCGCCCATGGCGGCCTATATCAAGGTGGCTGCGAATGGCGATCAGCTGTCTGACACCGCCTTAGAGTGGTCTTGTATTTATGATGATGTTAATCATCTCCTCTGGGAGTCAAAGAACAATGATGGGGGGTTGCATGACAGAGACCATAAGGGGCGTTGGGGGGGGAGGGCAGAGCATAGTTTGGGAGGGGCCAACTATGGAGAGTGGGACGTGCTCATTGATGGAACCAATAGTGAACTGCTCTGTGGTCAGAGTGGGTGGAAGGTGCCCACAATCGATGAGTTAGGTCGACTGGTGACCACGGAGTCGGGCAGACCAATGATTGATCTTCAATATTTTCCCCATAATCGCCCCTCGAACTACTGGTCTACTTCCACCAATGGTGATGCAGCCGAGGCGGAGCAGATCAGGTTTACGGTGGGTGGGGGTGCAGAAGCGGATACTCAAATGGGCAGGAAAAGCTACTACGAGTATGTTCGCCTTGTGCGTAGTGGTTCGTTGTTGCTGAGTTTTCCAATACAGGCTCAGTTTCTATTGACGCCAACCACTGGTGTAGCCCCCCTCCTGCTTGCCTTCGATGCGAGTGCCACAACAGGGAATGATGGTACCTCAGGCTCCATACGACTCTACCACTGGAATAGTAGTGGTGGGCAGACCGCCACAGGCAGCAGTGGATCTATGGAGTTGCCGGATCCGGGCAACTACACCATTGACCTGATGGTAATTGACGATATTGGCCGGAGTGCCAATAGTAGTCAGGAGGTTACTATATTTGCGGTGGACCCTAACCCTAATCAACCTCCTGATGCTCACTTTACCGTTACACCAACAACGGGTGAAATTCCTCTCGTTGTTTTTTTGGATGGCAGGGGTTCTACCGATGGGGATGGGAATATTGCCTATTATCAATGGAGCGCAACCGATGGGCAGTCTGTGATGGAGACCGTATCCTCATCGTTGTTGACATTCACCACGGTAGGCAGTCACAACATTACCCTGACGGTGATTGATAATGATGGTGGTAACGCATCAGCCAACCATACGGTTGTCGCCTTATTGAATACAGAACCTCCAATTGCCGAGATGGCGGTAAGGCCGGTCTCGGGATTAACCCCCCTTACGGTCTTTGCAAGCGGTACAGCCTCTTCAGATCCGGATGGGACTATTGTTGCTTATCAGTGGACGACATCGGATGGTCAATCCGCAAACGAAAGTAGTAAGGTATTTAACTTTAATCAAGTGGGGGTTCATACACTCACTCTGACTGTAATGGATGATAAGGGGGCAACGGCCTCTGTATTACAAGAAATTACAGCTCTGTCTGGTAATGAGACAACCAGTAACACAACCACCAATACAACCACAACGATGAGTGCGATCTATAATGCAACGACGGCTACGATCTATCTGCCTGTGATCGATGTATTAGATGCATCAGGGGGTAATACCAGCTATCGTGCCAATATGACACAGGTACCGCTATCGGACCCTCTACAGTTTCAGATCAATGATGAGTCACTGGAGATTATTATGGAGGATGGTGGTTTCACTCACTCAATCTACTCGGCGGGTACATTACGGATCCCTACGGTAGGTTTTAATGAGATGCTCTATCAGGTTGAGATGGACTTGATTGACGTGGACCAATTGACCTTTGAGCTGACAGAGGCATCGGTTGTTGGTGACTGGAGAAACTCCACCACCAAATATGTCAAACTGGGGGTGAATGGTAGAATTCTCCACTCTGATGCAGATGACTGGCGCTGTGTAGGGGACACCGAGACCGGTCTACTCTGGGAGGTAAAAACGGATGATGGAGGGTTCCACGATAGAGGGAACAGCTATCGTTGGGGCGGGGGGGTTGATGCGGGGACGATGTATAACTATGGTGATTGGGATGCTCTGGTCAACACCAGTGATAATGAACTACTTTGCGGAGAGAGTGGCTGGAGAGTTCCAGAGATCGATGAGTTAGCGGGACTCATCGACACGGG
>JABHIC010000234.1 GCA_018671205.1 Gammaproteobacteria bacterium | reverse complement strand
TCCGCCGGCACCACCGGAGTAGAAGAGCCGCCGGGAATAACCGCTTTCAGGGTGTGTCCATCAAGGACTCCCCCCGCCATCTCTAACAGCTCAGCGAACGGTGTTCCCAGGGGAACCTCGTAGTTACCCGGCTTGTTGACATGACCCGAAACGGAGAAAAGCTTCTCCCCTCCCCCATTGGGAACCCCCTGATCCAGAAACCACTGCCCCCCCTGCTCCAGAATTACCGGAATAGAGGCGAGGCTCTCGGTGTTATTAATTGTTGTGGGACGGCCATAGAGACCGAATCCAGCCGGGAATGGGGGTTTGAAGCGTGGCTGCCCCTTCTTTCCCTCAATCGAATTGAGCAGTGCAGTCTCCTCACCACAGACATAGGCACCCGCCCCCAGATGGCTATGGAGCTGAAAGTCAAAACCACTACCAAAGATATTCTCTCCCAGGATACCGGCGGCACGCGCCTCCTCCAGAGCCGCCTCAAAACGGCTGTAGGGCTCCCAAAACTCACCACGAATATAGTTATAACCGACGGATGCCCCCATGCAGTAACCGGCAATAATCATCCCCTCAATCAACTGGTGGGGGTTGTAACGGAGGATATCCCGATCTTTACAGGTACCCGGCTCCCCCTCATCGGAGTTACAGACAATATATTTCTGACCCGGTGCATTGCGCGGCATGAAGCTCCACTTGAGTCCAGTAGGGAAGCCCGCACCCCCACGACCACGTAGCGCTGAGCGTTTAATATCATCAATCAGTGAATCAATCGGGCTCTTCTCTTCAAGGATCTTTCGCAGCACCTTGTAGCCACCACTACTCTGATAGGCAGCCAACGTCCAGGAGTTCTGTAGATGGTTGTTTCTGAAACAGACCTGATTTGCCATGACTACCCCTCGCTCCTTAGATCATTCAGCAATTTATCGATCTTCTCCGGGTCGAGCTGTTCATGGTACTGCTCTCCTACCTGAATCACCGGTGCGTTGACGCAGGCCCCGAGACACTCTACCTCTTTCAGGGTAAACAGCCCATCCTCCGTGGTCTCTCCCAGCCCAATGCCAAGCTTATCCTGCAGATGATCCACCACCCCTTTGGAGTTGCGCAACATACAGGAGATATTGGTACAGACGCAAAGTTTGTGTTTGCCGACCGGCTTGAGCTCATACATCGAGTAGAAGGTCGCTACCTCATAGACACTGATCGCCGGCATCTGTAGATAGTCCGCCACCTCATCCATCCACTCCGTCGTCAGAGAGCCTCCATTCTGATCCTGGGCAATACGTAGCGCAGCCATCACTGCTGACTGTCTCTGCTCATCAGGGTACTTCTCGACCCAGCGGTCAATATCAGCACGAGAGCTAGCGGATAACAGGGTTTCATTATTACGGTCTTGACTCATAATATAATCTTGACTTATCGGTCTATTTCACCAAATACGACGTCCATGGTACCAATCACAGCCACTACATCAGCCAGCATATGTCCTTTCACCATATCCTCCATCGCTGCAAGGTGGGCAAACCCCGGCGCACGAATCTTCAGTCGATAGGGTTTATTCGCACCATCGGAGAGAATATAGGTTCCAAACTCCCCTTTCGGATGTTCAACAGCGGCATAGGCCTCCCCTTTAGGAATGCTATATCCCTCAGAAAAGTGTTTGAAGTGGTGAATCAGAGACTCCATCCCCTCTTTCATTTCTCTACGAGGTGGTGGGGTCACCTTGTGGTCTGCGGCCATTACCGCACCACTGTTTTGTCTCAACCAGTCGACACATTGACGAATAATCTTATTGGATTGACGCATCTCTTCGATACGAACCAGGTAGCGGTCATAGCAGTCGCCATTGACCCCCACCGGAATCTCAAAATCAAGCCGGTCATAGACCTCATAGGGCTGCTTTCGACGCAGATCCCAGGCCACGCCAGAACCCCGCAACATCGGTCCGGTAAAGCCCAACTGTTTTGCCAGATCCGCATCAATGATGCCAATATCTACGGTACGCTGTTTCCAGATACGGTTGTCCGTTAACAGTGTCTCATACTCATCGACCAGGGTAGGAAAGCGCTGGGTAAAGTTCTCGATAAAGTCGAGCACCGACCCCTCCCGCCCCTCATTCTGCCGCTTCAGATCTTTCTCGCTTCTCCATTGATTGGGCTTGTGCTTCGGCATCTCATCAGGCAGATCACGATAGACCCCTCCCGGACGGTAATAGGCGGCATGCATACGAGCCCCTGAGACCGCCTCATAAAGATCCATCAGATCCTCACGTTCACGGAAGCAGTAGAGGAAGACGGTCATTGCCCCCACATCCAGCGCATGGGTGCCCAACCACATCAGGTGGTTGAGAATACGGGTAATCTCATCGTACATCACCCGAATATACTGGGCACGTACCGGTACCTCCAGCCCCAGCAACTTTTCGATCGTCATCACATAGG
>JABHIC010000233.1 GCA_018671205.1 Gammaproteobacteria bacterium | reverse complement strand
GTCCAGCCGTTCAAAAAGAGAGCTCCAATATTTCACCTTGTAAAAGGCTTTCACCTCATCATCCGAAAGTAATGAGGGGTCTCCCAACTCGGGGTTATAGAAAGCGGAGATCCCACGGCTAGTCTTCCCGCCAGGGTCGCTCTTATGATCCACATTCCCCCCCTCATTCTCCAGATAGAACTCCAATGCCCGTTCGAAACGGGAAGTGACAGGGGGAGGAGGCACAATATCTGTAGTGGAAAAGGAACCAAAAAACTTTTCAAGCAGGTCGGCAAACCAAAACATTATCCTCTCCCCCCCAGCATATCAGCTACATCCTTATCCACCGTCTGATCCATGAAATCACGCAGCTGATCCCCCGGTACCAGATGCACCGCCTGAGTCTCCCACCCCATGTCAGCCGGTGTCCCCCCTACTCGCTTCGCCCGGTAGTATCGAGCCACCGAGGTGGTGCGCTCTATGTCACCAAGGAACCCGGTAATCTCAATCTGAAGACCCGACTCCTCAAAACACTCCTTGATCGCATTCGCCTGTAGCGACAGCCCCTCATCCTGCTTCCCCTTGGGATAGCTGTTCTGGTAGCCACCAAACTGGTTGGTTGGAGAGATCACCCAGACGCGACCATCCGGCTCCTCAACAATGACCCCAGAAGCAGCCTTCTTTTTGAATTTTGGATCGCTGGACTCGGGCAATGGAGGCTCTTCCAGATCAATCTGACCAGAGACCTCAGCCCATCCAGCCTCCGTTGTGGGAGCCCCTTTCCATGTCCGCAAACGAACCCCGTTCAGCTTCTTCACAACCTTGCCACCAGGAGTGATGGTAGTCACGGACTCCGGGTTGCGAAGCTCTTTCGGCTTGGTAGCAGTGTGCGGATGAAAGAGCCCGATGCGCTGGCCATCCTCTCCCGACTGCGGGTGATACGCCTTGGGCTTCGGCGGTGCCTTTGGGTGCTTGCTGCTCTGCGGGTACATCTTATCCACCATACCAGAGAACTTGGAGCCATGATGCCCGTAGGTTTTGGGGGTGGAACTGCCACCAAACAGACTCCCCTGAGACGGCACGGAGAGCTTGTGTCCACCCTTTTTCGGAGCGACCAAGTGCCCTGTTTTATTGCTGTAGGGCTTGACCACGGTACCATCTTTTTTTGTATAACCCTTGACCTGTGACTTCAGCAGAACATCTTTCTGAATAACAATCATCGTTCTCATAACGGTATTTTTCCCGGCATCCCAAGCAGCATATTGGTGGAGTTTTCAATCAGCTCTGGCAGCACCTCAAGAGCTGACTCCCCCTCCTCATGTAGCTGACTGATAATGTGATATACAGCCATCACGACCAGAGCGAAGAACTGCTCGATTATGTGCCTATCATCCCCAGACACATCAACCAGGTGACCTAACTCACGGCGCAGGAAGCGAGCCAGCCCCCCACCCTCATTCCAATCACCCATCGATGTAAAGTCGGAATCTTCTCCCATGAACGCCAGGCTCATCTTGTAGCACGCCCCTTTGTCCGCATTGATCGCCATCTCCTGTGTGATCTCGCCATCCGATACCCGATCAATACGACGAAAAATATAGCCCACGAAGCCCTTAACGATATTCTCTACCGCCTCCCGATCCCCCAGATACGCCCCCTCAGAGTGCGCACGCTTCATGGCATGATGCCAACCAGTAGGATCCGTCTTGTTTGTCTTGTCAGTCATTGTTTTTGTTACCTTTTATCGGCTAATGAGACGGCAATAATAACACTTCAATCACAGTCATTCCATTGCCCCCAAAGCCATCCTTATCTTTCTTGGACGGATTATTAACCTTTTGAACCAGCATCCGGGTATTGGGAGGTAAGAGCATCTCATCCTCACTACAATTAACAGATATGCAGCCACCTGATCCCTTGGAGCCTTCACCTACCCACATCCCCTTTACACCGGATCCAACTGTCATCTTGATCTGAACTGAGCCACTCCAAGCGGTGGGACGGATAGATGTCGAGGATACAGCGGGCTCCTGCAGCACCTTGCCTACCGAATTCATTAGCTCCTTTTTGAGCGAATTACTCGCATCTATTTTTCGACTCAGAATCGTACCCGGAGCAATATCATGCGCGTGGGTCATCATCGCCTGTGCCGCTGACTTTGCCGCCCCGCTTGGATTGCCGCTCCAAAGCGACTGATTTATTTTGCCATACCCATTGCCGGTATAAGACTGAAGAGCCTGACGCTGCGTTTTTGGCATTTTCGCCCACGCAGCACCTGTCTGT